>JAEORG010000463.1 GCA_016841005.1 Candidatus Thorarchaeota archaeon
CATCAGTTGTCAGGATTAAATCAAATTCAATATCCTTAATCTCTTTTGTAAGATTAACAGCATCACCTTTGTAA
The DNA here is from genome assembly GCA_016841005.1 of Candidatus Thorarchaeota archaeon. The sequence goes on from JAEORG010000463.1 coordinate 75, forward strand.
AATGTAACATTGTCTAGTCCAGCCTTTGATGTGTTCTTTCTTGCGAGAGAGATAGAGGTTTTACTAGGATCAATTCCTACAACACTTTTGCATATTTGACCGAATTCAAGTACACCACGGCCAACGCCACATCCTACATCGAGTATAGTACCGTTGGGTGCAAAGTGATTAATGATTTTCCTCAACCATCGCCCCTTTGGTCGATTCTCGGGCTCAGATTCAGAGGATAAACCCCAATAGTCTAGATTTAAGTAAAGTTCCTCATAAACTTGATAATAGAAATCCAATCTTCGTTTGGCATTATCTTCACTCATAATTTTCTCGTGCCATTCTTTCTCAAACTCATATCTTTGTAGTAATGCATTATTATTGTCGCTTTCAGGAGAATGAGTCAAACTATTACACACCTGTGAAATTATGAACCAATTCTGTATTCAGAATTATATTTCGTGGATACTAAATGTTGATAGAGTTTTAGATATTTTTTTCCTGCAACCACCATCGAGTTATTGTGTACAACACTTCTCCTTGCATTTTTACCCAGTTCAAGTCGACGGGATTCAGAATTTATCAGAGTATCAATTGAATGTTCCATCTCATATATTGAACCCGGTGTAACTAATAATCCATTTCTTTCATGATCTATAACCTCAGGCACTCCACAAACACGGGTAGCAACAACAGGCAATCCGGTTGCTAATCCTTCTAGAACAGAGTTAGGTAAACCCTCAATCGCCTCACCATGCGTAGATGATGGGAAAATTAGGATGTCAGCGGATCGCATTAGTCGAGGAATTGATTGGTTATCCACAGCACCCATGAATTTAATTTTTGATGTAATTGATTGATTTCTAGCTAGTTCTTCTAGGCGAGTGTAATAACGGGGATCAGGTGCTCTTCCAACAAGCAGTAAACGGCTTTCTGGATGCTTCTTGAAAACCTTAGACATTGCTAGAAGCAGGACTTCGAGACCTTTTCGCTCTTCAATCCGTCCAACATAAAGAAGTGTTAGTTTGTTATTGGTCAAATTCTCTCGTTGTCCTTCAGGAGTGAATATTTCAGTATCAACGCCATTTCTAATGACAGTGATGTTCTTAAGATTTGGATAGCGTTGTTTATAGATTCCTCTCAGGTACTCACAGTTCGCAACAACAGCATCAGCAGCGTGAAGTGTTGTCTTCTCGATAATAGATAACATTGGAAGTAATAATCTTCGTTTTGCAGTATTACTAATATCTTTCATCAAACTACTAGAACTTAAGCGATTAAATTGAAAAGAGAAATGTGCCAAATAATCTGTACCAAGTCTAATGGCTAATGGTATGACATCTTCCTGAATTTTAACAAGATATGATGCCAATCCTGATACGAGAGGATCATACGCTTGAATTACACTACATTTATGGTTCTTAATTATGGTTTTCAGATTTCGTGATAAGACAAGAGGTGCCAATATGTCCCCTCTTTGCTGTGAAGTGTATATCCTGCCAGGGTATCTAGAAACCAGCTTCTCACAACTTGGGTCAATTACACCGGATTCTATGGTCGAAAAGGAAGTCCGAGTGTTGAGATTTTCGATGCATCTAGCGATATTAAGAGCTTGAACAGCTACGCCACCTCCATGGTAAATATAATGGATAATATTTGCTACATGAAGATTGCATCCTTTCAATACTATTCACACACATTACATCACTCAAGATACGGCACGTATACTTTTCTATGGCCTTTAAGCTCGGTAGGAATGTTTTATTTGTGTGTCTCGAAGATACATCCTTCAAGATGTCTTTGAAAAGTATTGGAAGAAGATTCGCACATTTTTTATTGCCGATTCGCAAAGCACAGATAAGATTCGTGAAGGAATTCTCAGAAACAGTAGATGAGTGCACAATACTAGAAATAGGATGTGGCGGTAACAAGGACTTCATTAAATACTTCGAAACACGTAACGATGTTGTTCAATCTGACATAAAACGATTTCCAGGATGCGAGGTATTAGATGTTACTGAATTGAACTTGAAAGAGCAATATGATGTGATTCTAGCAATCAATGTTCTTGAACATATCTTTAATTATCGACTAGCCATCTCAAATATGTTCAATGCTCTGCATCCAGGAGGGCATCTTGTTCTTAGTGTTCCTTTCTTTTACCCATTTCATGATTTGCCTAATGATTATTGGCGTTTCACCCCATTCAGTCTGGAAAAAGAATTGAATGTCTTTCATCATGTCCGAATAACTCAATCAGGATTAAAATGGGCACCACACTCAATCCATGCAATAGCTACAAAACAAGAATAATTGCTATCTGTGAAATTCTTTGTAAACCTGTAAGTATTGACTAGTGTGAACTTCGTAAGAATAGGAATCTTGTATCAGCTTCCTAGCAGAAGTTCCCAAATCCGTGTTTCTATCTCTAATACATTTAATCAGTAATTTTGAGAGCGCAGCAGGATTGGTCGGGGGATACAAGTATCCATTCTTGCCATCAATAATTACATCACTTTGTCCAGCCGCTGCTGACGCAATAACTGTAGCACCCGAAGCCATGAACTCAAGAAGAGCGATTGATAGACCTTCTTGGATGGATGTCTGGACACAAATGTCCGCAATGGATAGTATCTCAAACTTCTCCCTTTCAGGCAGAGCGCCTAGAAATTTTACTTTGGATTCAATGTTCAGTTCTTTTGCGAGCTTCTTAAGGTTACACATCTCTGGGCCAGATCCTCCTATCAAGAAAATGACATTGTCCATCTCTGAAGATACCTCTGCAGCTGCTTCAAGTAGATCTGCGATTCGTTTTTCAGCTACAAGTCGTCGAATAGTGAAGACCACAACAGCATTTGGATCGATTCCAATTTTGCCTTTGATTTTAAGAGAGTCTATTCTGTCTTTTATTGAGATAATCTCCTTCACATCAACAGAATTCGATATAACAGTCAACTTTCGTGGGGCTGCAAATTCAACTAACAATCTCTTCACATGCGCACTGCAGGCGACTACATGGTCCACACGTTCTAGTACAAATTTGATAATGAATTTACGAAGTCCCTTTTGATACACATCTGCTCCAAGAACAGTCACAAGAACAGGGGTTTTTGTTATCTTCCCCACAAACCAAGAAACTAGACCAGAGGGAATAGCCCAGTTGGCATGAAGTAGGTGTGGTTTATGGCGCAATGCAGAAAGCAAGAGACGAAATGTAAATGCAAGTAGATAAAATGGCAACTGAATTTTTCCACGAAAACTTCGACTATTGTGTTCTAGTCCGGGTGGACATCCCAAATTCTGAATTTGCTTCGGTAGGAAATAGCTAAATTCGGTTGTACCAAGACGGTGTTTTTGTGTGCGTTTGTTACATCGGCACTTTGGAACGATTGTGCCAATTGCAACGTTATGTTGCTCCATTCGATTATTCAAGCTTTCAACAAAATTACCCCAATATTCATGATCATCAAGGGGGAAGGTTGATGTTGTTACTAAGACCCGCAATATTGTATTCGCTCCACCGAATTAAGCAATCCTCACCAAGTTTCTATATTTCTCTATTGGAACTGCTTCTTTTCAGACCAAGCATTCTGCAAGGATGCAATACAATACAATAAGAAACCTATTTATCAAAACCACACCGCTCAGAAATAGGAGGTCAGCCCTTGGCGAACATTCTAGTAACAGGTGCGAACGGGTTCATCGGGTCACATTTAGTGAACCATCTGAAGAAAGAGAACAAAGTAGTCAGTTTGGTCTTTGATACGATAATGGGCGACTGGCAGAAGGAAGCTCTAGATGGAACATACCAGGTCAGAGCGGACATCAGAGACATGGCAGCCCTTCGTGAGATTCTTTCCCGGTTTGAGATCAATCAGGTCTATCATACCGCTGCAATCTCGCTAGTGAAGACGGCCTTCAGAGACCCGATGAGTGTGTACGCTGTCAATAC
>JAEORG010000464.1 GCA_016841005.1 Candidatus Thorarchaeota archaeon
AGGTTACCCGGGTATCATTAAATTTAAAGAATCTATCATCAGCCCATTCGATTTTTGCGACGACGTCGGTGATATCTCGTTCAAAGTAAAATCCACGCCGCCGTTGTGATGCATTGATATTCTCCCGGTTGTCCTTTGTCAGGACTATTTTTCCTGAGAACATTTCACTGCGTTCAGTCTTGGTGCTAAGATTGTAGAGACAGTTATCGAAACCCGGTCGCACATGGTCATAATGGTAATGCGAAATCGACAGTATATCAGACTCGGAAGCAACTCTGATGATTTGGTCAAGAGAGCGCTTTAAAGCTAGGTATTCAGTAGGATGCGGTTCCAAACTGTATCTTTTGGCTAGAGCAACTGAGGGGTCAAACAAGATGCTGATATCTGGTGTCATAACATGTGTGCACAGTGAGCGTGTCCCTAGACTCTCTGACGCGAGGGGAGTGATTTCAATGTCGCCGATTTTCATCATACGACTCCCTGAAATAGATTAGGTGATAGCCAGCGGCATCATGCAGAAGCTCAGCCTCGTAGTAAGGTTGAGAAGATTCTTTATCTTTGTAGCATTTGAACATCTGATAATCAGAAGGCAAGAACTGCCCTCTAGCAAATTCAATCTCATCTTCTGTGAATAATGCAAGGTTTCCTTCTCGATGGTTCTCACTGAAGGAAGGAATCTCAGCATAACTCACAAAAATCAGAAAATGGGCCTGAAGAGATCCATCGGTTTCAACCAGTCGCTCTGAAACAATACCACGATACTCGTATCCATTGATAGCGGGAGCACCAGTTTCTTCCATAACCTCCCTCATGGCAGCTCTCTGTATATGCTCACCTGAACTTACTTTCCCTCCAACCATACTCCAAAGATTCTCATATGGTGGATTACGTCTCTGAAGAAACAAATAACGCTCTCCACAACGGAGGATGGTTATTGCAATAGGAACCATCTTTGTCATTGTATCCACCTACTACTGAGTCAAATGTAACTGCTGCTTTAAAGATAGAGGCAGCTCGAATTCAAGAAACGATAACATTCTTAGCAACCGATTATTTTCTGTGGTTTAGGTCTATAGTTTGGAAACGCTAATCTCAGAAAACGTAAGAGGACGAGTTCTGGCATCCGTGACACCCACACATGAGGAAATAGAAAAACAGAAGACAGTCATTGACATGCTCAAGCAGATATTGTCTGAGTATCCAAGTTCCAAGGAATATTCTTACTCTTTCATCGAGGCTCAGGGATCTACAGGAAGAAAGCAAACTCAACTCAGAGGAGCTGCAGACATAGACCTGTTTGTAGGACTTAAACCAGAATACTACAAGACCATCCTAGATAAATCTCAACAACAAAGACATCATGATATTGGCGACTTAATGAACAGAATGGTCACAGAGTGGTTTGAACCAGCGGTAGCAGGATTAGACACAACCAATATACAGCGAGCATTTTCGCAGCATCCATATCTATCGTTGAAATTGATGGATCTTGATATTGATATTCTAGGCTGTTTTGATATTGACTCTAAGACACTCTCATCCTCAGGTCCAATAACTGCGGTTGATAGAACAGTCCATCATACACGCCATGTAGCTGACATGCTCACCGATGAGAAAAGAGCTGATGTCAGAATACTGAAGTCATTTGTTAGAGCAAGTCACTCATATGGAGACCAGTGCGCAGTTGGGAGAATGGGAATAACTGGGGTTTCTCTTGAACTGTTAGTTATTCTTACAAAGACTCTGGATGACGCATTCGGTTCCTTGGAGAGTCTGCATATCAAACCAATCGACCCATTGAAACGATCCTTGAGTGAACTACGAAAGAATCCAGCTTTTAGGGACGATTACCTCGTTTTTATAGATCCAACAGACCATCAAAGAAACATTGCCTCCAGTTTTTCTCCAAGAGCATACGAATGGGTAAAATATCGTATTGCCAGATTGAGAGAAGCATCCAGTAGTGGAAAGGAGGATGATGTTTTGGATATTCTACTTGAATCCTCTATTCCGATTGAAGCGCCACCAGAGTGGGTAGCTAAACGCGCAATAATACGTGAGTTCAATTCGGATGGGTCAAAGCATTATACAATTCTGCGTGATAAGCTATACCGAGTGGCGAAAAAAATACAGGTTAGTCTTCAGTCAGAGAGAACTGGAGAGCCCAGATTTGGAGAAACTCTTGTAGAGGTCTATTTTGAGGGAAACGGCTATGCAATTGGACTCCTTGTTGAAAGTCCCGAAATTTCAGAATACTATAATCGCAAAGGACCTCCGACCGAGTTGACTGATGCAGCAGAGGAGTTCATGAAAAGTCACACCTTTGTCGAGGCTAGGGATGGATTCTTGTGGACAACCGAAAAGAGAGAATGGCGAAATCCAGAAGATTTGGTGGATCAAGTTTTACAGGAAAATCCAATAGAGGGATTGAAGCGAACGACCAAAACAGGTATAGTTTCGAAAAAGGTCATCAACGTCCTCTATAGGTATATCCTGCCAATTGAGTCTTCTTATCTTGAGAAAATGACAAAAGTTAAGGACAGCGACCTTGAGATTCCTTGGTGATTCACTGTGTCAAAGATCAAGATAGCTTTCATCTCTCATCCAAAATCCAGCTTGCACCGAATGCCATTTCCCAAACCGCATCTGGAATCTTTTGAGAGTCCTCTCAGAACTCAAATAGCAGAAAGGTATCTTGATCGAGAAGGGATTCTTGCAGATACGATTAGGGTGAAAGCACCCAGGGCAAAGCAAGAAGATGTACGTATTGTTCATTCAGCATATTTGGTCGAAACAGTTGAACTAATGTCAGACATCGGAAGCGGACATCTCGGAGAAGCTGCATACGCAAGTCCAGACCTTCTTAGAACTGCACTTCTCTCAGTCGGTGGTGCAATTAGAGGAACGGAGATGGTGATTTCTGGGGAGGTAGAACATGCATTTTCACACATGAGACCACCAGGCCACCATGCCTCAACATCGAATTCAATGGGGCTCTGCTACTTCAACAACGTAGCCATTGCAGCTCGTCATGCATTGAAGCAGAAGGATGTGACCAAGGTCTCCATTATAGACTTCGACAATCATCACGGAAATGGCACATCAGAGATATTCTATACCGACGCCAATGTGCAAACGATTTCAGTTCATGAATATGACTATGAGAATTTTGGGTTAGGGCACTATGGGGAGGTGGGACATGGTGCTGCCAAGGGGACAAATATCAATATCCCGCTAGTTGAAACATCACCCAATGAATCATACAAAACCACAATCGAAAAGGTGATTGAACCAGCTTTGAAGAAATTTGGTCCAGACATTATCATGGTTTCAGCTGGGTACGATGCACACTATGCAGATCCTGTCGGAAATATGGATGTCGATTCGCGGATTTTCTGGAAGTTCGGCAACATGGTCCAGAAAATGGTGAAAACAACAGAAGCAAGAGGTTCTTTATGGGTTTTGGAAGGTGGCTATAATCCCTTTGTTCTGGGTCCATCTATCAGAGCAAGTTTGGACGGTTTATTTGGTAGGAATGTCCCAACTCTTGAGGACCAAATTGAAAGAGAAGGCCATCAACACATCATTGATGCCAATAAAGAAGTCGTCGAGAAAGTCCTGGAAACTGTGGAACCTCATTGGTGATTCGCTCCGTTATTTTCTTGTTGTAATATGAACAAGATTTTAAGCACAGTCGAGTTGCCGGGCGTACAATCAGTCATGGTGGAACTGAAAAGTGGGTAAGAAAAGAAAATCTGGCGGCAGAAGCAAAGGCAGTTCGGGCAAGAGCGGTACAGTTCAATGCACGAGGTGCGGGCGAATTGTGCCTGCTGACAAAGCTAAAAAATATACAAAGAGTGTTTCGTCTGTTGAACCTCAGCTCGCTCGCGAGCTTAGGCAGCAGGGAAGTTATATCCAAACAAAAAGAGTCACATCTTACTACTGTGTAAGCTGTGCTGTTCATGCTGGCAGGGTCCACATTAGACAAGCCACAGAACGTAAGACCGTACCAACTCGGCGACGTAGCTATTAAACGCATCATGAACGCCCTACACGTAGAAAACAAGTATACAACTGAAAAATGCCAAATCAGCTGGTATTCCAAATGCCAGGGTCCACCATGTTAAGATTCGTGCAGATTCTGCCGGAAGTTTCTCCGGAGGGAGATTTTCTTATTAAAGACCTCCCCGGTTCTGGTAAGCGTATAGACATCCTCTGTCGAGACCTTGCCGCCTGCTTTTCGTGGGGGCCAATTTCGTGGTCAAGATCTAGTCTTGAAATGATTGCAGTGATTGGTGATACTAAGATTCTAACATTCAGCAATCCACAGCACCAGATTCCTAGTGGAGAAATAGAATGGGCATTAGTGATCAAAGAATCATTGAGAGGAAACCCGCCCAACTACGTTAATGGCTCTGAGGGGTCTTTGGAGGATGTCATTAAAGAACTAAATAAATTGGAAGATTCCAAACTTTGGGTTTTGGATGAACTGGGACCTATTCTGTTTGATAGGAAAACAATACAACCAGTCACGCAGAACAGTTTTATGCTTGGAGACCACAGGGGCTTTGATTCTAGGTCAGAGATTACTTTGTCTCAGTACAATATCCAGAGGATATCTCTGGGGAAAAAGAGTTATCTTAGTAGCCATTGCTTGGCTGTGATAATCTCAGAGTTTGAAAGGATGGTCAGATGATGTCTAAGGATGATAAATCCAATCCAAGCCAGCAACCCAAAGCAATGACAAGACTAGCAAACAAATTGACCAAAGAGATGCTCTGGATGTACATTCTCCGATTATTACAAGAGCGACCTCATTATGGATATGAGATAAAGGAGCTAATCACCAAACGTTTTGGCTTTTCTCCAGCTACAGTTAGTGGAT
>JAEORG010000465.1 GCA_016841005.1 Candidatus Thorarchaeota archaeon
AAAGCCATTGAGAACTCCGAGGATTAATGCCAGAAGGTTAAAAATGAAAGCCCACATCCACGCCCAAGACTTCAGACCATATATTCCGAAGGCGATTATCAAAAGGATGAGTCCTACGATGATTAGGATGAATCCAAAGAATCCGCCAATTATAGCAGTTATAATGTCGCCTGCTAACATAGCTGGAATTAAAATCAATATTCCAGGTACCAGCCAAATAAGAGCTGATATGAGTTGTAGTAGAAAGAGTACTAATACTCCTGTTGGTTTTCCGGACATATCTTTTCCTCCAACTCAAGAATTAGATTCTTGTGTCGAACTAGGATATGCATGCATCCTAATAAGCATGGTGCGTTGAGAATAAAGGAAGATTTACACACAATTTTCAGCAAAATGGATTATCGCATTTTTCACCTTTTCAAAATCTTCTATTGACAGCCACTCATCAATCCCATGAAAGTTTGCATCATCCGCGATTGTGCCATAACAAGCTGTTGGTATTCCAACACTTGTAAAGTAATGTCCATCATTACCACCTAAATCTGCAGAGATAGGGATATCTGGACTAACCGTAGCTTGTACACTGGAATGGAAAGCTTTGATGAATTTGTCGTCGGGATCTGAGCCCCAACCATCATGTTTTGTTTTGAACTTGAGGTCAGCATCAACACAGGTATCTTCCTTTACTTCTTCCAAAAAGGATGCAATGGCTTTGGAAACTTCTTCGACATTTTCTTCGGGAATGGTCCTACAGTCAAATGAGATATCTGCCTTCCCAGGGATCACATTCGTTTTACTTCCTGCCTCGAATATCGTCATTGAAAATCGACCCCATAGAGTTTGATGAGGACTGCCAGGGGGTGCGGGAAATTTTGATACTACCTTCCTTCTCACATCTATAAAATCCAACATCCCCTGTAACAGAGGAATAGAGAGATGAATTGCATTAGCGAATTTGAAGGGATATCCAGCGTGACCTTGAGTGCCTTTCACTGTAATAGTACCAGCAATGACACCACTTGCACCTATACTGACATAATCTGGAGAGGAATCTACAACTAATCCAAAATCACCACGAATCTTAGGAGGACCATTAATCAAATAGTCAATCCCCCATTCACCACCAATCTCCTCATTGGGTGAGATTAGACACTTCACGTTCACCTTTGATTTATTAGTCTTAGCAAGTTCCTTCATTGCACTTACTGAAGCAACGATGTTACCCTTGTTATCGGTAACTCCACGTCCATACACTTTCCCTTTCTCAATTGTAAGATCAAAAGGGGGTCTAGTCCAAGCGGTGGTATCTCCTGCTGGAACAACATCATAATGAGTACACATCAATATGGTTTCTTTTGCCCCTACATCGAGAGTTGCAACTATATTGGGTTGTGGTTTGCCATCATGATTTGAATCGAAAACCTCCACATTTAATCCAGCATCCTCACAGTATGTCTTGATGATATCTGCACATTCTTGGTAGTTCTTCTTCTCATCACTGTTTGTATCAAGTCTCACAATATCTCTAAGAAAATTTGTTTCCCAATCGTCCAATAGTTTCAACTCGTATAGATTAAACTTCATGCTAGTAAATTAGTATTTTGTCCTAGACGTTATACCTGACAAGTCTGACAGTAGTTTGTGACAAACCTGTTGGATTTGACTTCAGATATCCGTCCGCCACAAAGAGGACAGACTTCACCACCCCTATTATGTATCATGAGAAAGTCACGACTCTCAGATGCTAACTCTTTAAGTGATTTTTTGGATACTAACTCAGAATATCGAGTCAAAACAGTTCTCATAGACGAATACAAGCGTTCTATTTCAGCATATGTTAATGAGTTGGCTACTCTGAATGGCAAAATCCCTGCGTACAAGAGAATCTCATCAGCATATGCATTTCCGATTCCCTTGACGAATCTCTGATTTCGAAGTATGTTCTTTACCTGACCAGTCCGTTTCTGCAGTTTCTCACGAAATTCCTCGATGGTGAAATCTCCATCAAGTGCTGATGGTCCTCTACCAAGAAATCCAGATACTTCATCATACTGTCCAGCATGTACAATGTACACTCTACTCATCTGTTTGCGATCATTGAACAAGAGTGTTCCAGAGTCTGTTCGTATAAGAAAAATAGTGGTCTTCATGGGAGCTTTTTGATTGACAATATAATGAAATCTACCAGTGAGCATCGGATTCACAATAAGCTCATGTCGGTTTTCAAAATTTATAATCACAAATTTCCCATCGGCCCGTATTGAGGAGAATTGCGTATCTCTAAGAGTGTTCTCAAATTCAGCAATCTCAATACCATGTATAACAAGAGGATTGTAAGCTTTACTCCAGCTGACAGTTGATCCCTTTAATATGTCCTCCAGTTTTTTGGATATTGCAACTAGCTCTGGAAGTTCAGGCAATATTTACCACACAATATTGAATGAGATGTGTTTATTCAAAGATTTCCTTTCTCTCATCTTTCGATTTATAGAAGTGAAGAGAACTGATACATGTAAGAATATGATATAAGACCTCAATATCAATATGTTAAAACATGTCAGAACCAATTGTTTTCCACATTCAAAAAGGTCGATTAGTACGAATGTCCAATCCTGGTGCATTTGGAAGAGGAGATTGTTACTTGGTAGATGCTGGTGAGCAGATTTACCTTTGGATCGGACCAAACTCTACTGTAGATGAGAAGTTCCTAACCGCAGCCTCTGCTGTAATGAAAGATACTGCAAGAAAAGGACATGCAGATATTGATCGAATAGAGGGAGGTGATGAACCAGAGTCCTTCAAAGGGCTCTTTGATGATTTTCATCTCACAGATGAAGATACTGAGAGTATTCTCAGGCATGTTGAACTTAAGAAAAAGGAGTACAAGCTCTGGAGAGTTCATCATGAGGGAGACGAAACATTTTTTGCGGAAGTACCACTCAGTAAATCGAGACTTCACTCAGATGATGTATTTCTTCTGGATACTTGGGAGGACATCTTCGTTTGGAGAGGAAGAGGAGCGCGTGCTAGAGAGAGATTCGATGGCACAATGCTTGCTAGACGATACGATGCTGAACGGGTTGGTGTTCAAGAGATTGAATTGATTGAAGAAGGCGATGAACCCGAAGATTTTCTCAATGCATTCTCTGAATGATATCGCTTCATACCAGTCTAAAGTGTCCAGGGCGTGGCTCATATACCACGCCATCATTCTTCATTTTCAAGAGCTCTTTTGCTGTTTCGTGTTTTGGTGTACCTGATTCATCAGCAATTTCTTGTAGTGTCGGACCAAGAGACCCACTCTTACCCGTATCCAATTTCCTTAATGATCTCAATATCTTTGAATTGTACTTGTAAGTGGGATGTTCTTCACCCCAATCTTTTTCGGTTTCCTCTTTGAGGGAGGTTATCTCGATATATTCACGTAAAGCAGGTTCTAGAATCTTGTCCCATTCTCGTTTGATGTCTTTTGCTGTTACATTTTCTTTCCAATGAGCTCTAGCAGTTGATCTAGCTAGTCGCAAGGTACTGAGCGGTCTCCCAAACACATCTGCATCCAATAAATGGCCACGGGCTAGGGAACTATCACCCATCTCAAAACTATCTCGAAGATGTTCAAGACGCTCAAGTACATGGGAAGTCGCTGAGTCTATACCCCGTTGTGCTACACTAGGTGT
>JAEORG010000466.1 GCA_016841005.1 Candidatus Thorarchaeota archaeon
AACAAAAATATGAACTAGAAGGATTACTCGATAGGCACCAGGTGAGAATAGCAGCTAAAGGATTCAATATCGTTGTTTCTTTTTTCCCCGAATGTATAGCAAGAGCCGGGGAAAAAGGTGTTTGAAGATATTCGCCTTGAAAGAATCTAGTTGCAATGTCAGAGAGATTTCTTGTTTCTTCATCGGGAGAAACCGGAACTCCAGTTCTTGATATATGAAAAGAACCACATCCTTCTACACATGCAAGACAACCATAACAAAGATCCTTGTCAATCGTATCATACGATGGTCTTACAAAGGCATAACCCTCTGGTGTGCACATGTCTATAATTCCAGAATTGATTTTATTTGATGATACAGCATCGAGTAGGCTCTCGAGAGTTCTAGATTCCAATTTCAAAATGTTATTGCATGCTGTTCTCATACGTGTTCAACATAGTATATCATTGGTGACAATATTAGCAATCATCGTATCTATATGAGTTCCTGATTTCAGATACGCATCCTCTCTTACTTTTACTAATGGAATTAATTTTTCTCCGTCAAGCAATCTATTTGGAATTCCAAAGAACGTTGCGTTCACTCTTTCAATGTTCAAGAAGACATTTAATTGATTATCCCTATTAAAGTGAAATTCTGGATATCTTCCTGAGATTTCTGTCAGCTTTTTCAAATCTACAGCTTTTCCTTTCTGTGATGCATACTTTAATGCCTCCAAGAGCAGCAATCTACGATTTTGTGATATATGTGAATACTGCAATTTAGCCATGTTAATCCAATTCTTGCCGCAGCGATCACATCTTTCCTGCCCACCTCGACTTCTTGCTTTGGGAACAAGATGAAAGTAGTCTATCCCCTTTTCTAACGTAGGTGTATTTTCGAAAAAGCAGTTCAGCTTCTCTCTCTCAATATGGTATTTTATTTTGGATTTCTTTTGTTTCTTATGTGGATTCTCTTCTTTCTTTGTTTCATCTTTTTTCTCCATTTCTTGCTCAGACATCCACTTTGATACAGTAAATGGATTTAGAGATAGAGTAGGTGGATACATTGCGGGTCGCAGGAAACCCATGGACGCCGCTAAGTCTAGAAGTGTACTTGTAGTACGAGAGCCAGCATCCTGTGATGTGTTACCATCCCAATTTTTGAGCCTTTTTTGTATTCCATCAGGACAGGTTACTAATACCTCTTCTTCACTAGGTCGAATATACAGGTAGGCACTGACTTCTTCACTAGATATTTCATCACTTTTATGTCGATGAAGATAATAGGTCAATGCCAAAAATGGTCCATATCCTTGAATACATTTGGTCATATGTTCTTCTAATTCTTTAGAGCCCCACTCATAGGATGATACCTCATGTGCTTTCGCGGTCCACTCAATTCCATTGAGAGTGCCATTTTTCGTGTAATGTGGTTTAATTAAATCCAGAATATCAAATATGATGGGTACTTGGCTTGATGCTTTAGATTTCTGAGTGTCTTTCGTTCCCTTAGATGATGACTGCACCCACTGGCAGACATTATCACCAGTACGTATCTTGATATAAGGACAGTATCTCGTTCGCCCTTGGTCTTTCACAATTGCTGGTGATAGAGGTGCCTTTTCTTGTGCTATCAAAGATCCTTCACATATGTCTATAGAATTCACCATCTTTTCAGCTGAGTACTTTAGATCAGCAGATTTGATAGTGACTCCAGGATTTGTATATCTAGATTTGAAAACTGCCCAAGCACAATTGAGATTTCCATATGCTGCACGATTAATGATGTTAGCCAAGTGGAATTCATCTCCTAATCAGATTTTTACCTCACAATAAGCAATATCAACAGGCCACTCATCGGGATCAATACTCAAAATGAGATCCTTCGATTTTATAATGAGAATTGTGCCTGTGATTTCGAAACCATTTGCTTTACATAGCTCTATCCGTCGTATAGCATCAATTCGCTTTCTTGAGTAATTGCTACGGGATAGTAAGACATCTATGTACCATCGACCATACCTTTCATGCAGAATCATGTATTTTATTCTAGGGGGTCGCGCTGCTGAAGAGGTTGGAATTTCCGCCTCTTCCCAATAACACCAATTATTAGAACTCAACGATGCTAAAGCCCTTGGAAGATTCGATTTGCTACTATCATGAATAAAAACCTCTTGCTTGATGCGTGGTTTACTGGTAATTTTTCCACTCCTGTAAACAGTAACCTTTGGAGGATTAGATGTATCCAATTTAATGGATGATGGTATTCCTTCTGGAGTGTCAACTAACAAAACAAGACGCGCCCCTGTCCTAACTTTGCTGTAAGTTATTCATATATGGAGGGGCTTTATTTTTATTGGTGATACTTCAACTGCCCTCTCGAATTATAATATGGTATGTAAACTCACTTTCCAATGTCTGATGTCCATATCCAATCTTCTCTTTTATAGTTGATAGATAATCAGAGTTGATTTCATAACCAATCGAGTTTCTTCCAAGTTCCTTAGCCACCTTCATTGTTGTTCCGCTGCCAAGGAAAGGGTCCAAGATGGTATCTCCAACAAAGGAGAGTAACTTGATGCATCTGAGAGGTAGCTCTTCTGGAAATGGAGCAGGATGATTCTCCTTTTTTGCTGAGGCAGGAGCGAAATCCCACAATGAATTCTGACACCAATCTGTAAACTCCTGATGTGTGATCTTTGAAGCCTCTTTCACTTTTGTCGATACCGCTTTCCGTTTTCCACCCTTCGCAAAGACAATAATCCATTCATATGGAAAGGATGAAAGCATATTTGGAGGGT
>JAEORG010000467.1 GCA_016841005.1 Candidatus Thorarchaeota archaeon
CAATCTGTACGGAATCATCTGCTTTATCAGCGATGAAAATGAATGTGAAATCATCTCGGACTGCATAGAAGAACCGTGAAGTTGCAAGATTCATGAATTCCGTTCTACCCTCTAAATCAACACTACCAAGAAAACTCGTAAGATTAACTAGAAATTCTACTAAAGTCTGTCTTGATTCAATCTCTGCATACTCTTTCGTGAAAATTATATTTCCAGTTTGTTCGAGTATGTAGACGCTTCTAATCATTAATTGTCACTCCAAGCATTCTCTAGTAACTCAAGGTATCTTATTGCGGCTTCTTTATTTAACTCCTTATCAACATACTTTGCTTCAACAAGATGAAGCACATACTCCGGTAAGAATGATTCTATGATAGGATTTGTAAGAAGTGCCCAGACGTTTTCACTCTCAAAACACATTGCGACTCTCTCTGCTTCAAGAGCCCATAGTGAATTCTGTACAACTGATCTCGGAAATGATGTTCGTTCTGATATTGTGTCAACACTCATTGGTCCATTTCGAAGACTATTCAGGACAATGTAATGCAATCTATGAGCGATTAGTTTAGCAATCTGTTCCCTATCTTCTACTATCGGTGAATTCGGGTCATCAACAGATAGTGTAGGATTGTATCCCTTGTCTGGCGGTGGTGGTGAGAAGAATGTACGAACAGATGCTGTATATCTGTCCATGATGCTTGGAAATGTTTCATTCGCCTTTTCAAGTGCTTCTACTGGAGGTGCTCTATATCCGAAAATATCTTTCATTAGGAAGACAGTTTCTTTGGTCTTGCCTATCATCTCTACTTTTACAATTCCACTCCTAAGTAGCGGAGCAACAGCATCCCGTATATCGACCGTGTCACTTTGAATCTCATTTTTCAACCATATAGATAATTTTGCAGCACTTTCTACTCCCTGAGTCTGCATACGCTCAAGGAGTAATGCTGTTGATGGAGTTAGATAAACCTCAGCTAATTTTTGTTCCTCCGTCAGTTCAGGAAGTATACTTCGATGCTTGAGTATCTCTTCAAGATTGATATCCTCTGGACTCAATGATATCAGCTCGAGTATCAAACGACTCATTCCTGCAATATCTTCTCCCATTTTAGTGATATCATCGTTTTCTTCTACAACATAACAAATCGTCCATCCTGGATGTTCTTTAACCATATATGATACGATTCTCTTTTCTTGAATATCAGAAACTTTCAGTGTCACATTCTTTTCCTTTGTGTGTTCTGTATATATCAGAATCAATAGTTCCTCATTCAAACTTAGTGATGTTGGATACCTCTTTTCTACTATGAAGCCTTGATAATCGTCAAAATGCACCACGAATACTGCTTCTATCATACTTTGTCACCTTGAGTTGACTGAACCCATGTAAATATCTGTTTCTCAACTAGATACTATCAAGATTCGAGATGTTCTACACATACGATCTTTTCTTGGTCATCAATCATCCAGCATCGTTCACAGACATGATTCTTACAGCATGAGCAAGTTCCTATGCTCTGAGAAAAATCTACAAACTTTTGACTGTTATTATGCAGTGCATGACTCTCGCATAACCCTCTACCACATCTACTACATATCACTATTGCTGGATTATCACACTTCTGGCACGATCCTTTCGAATCATTGGAGATTGATTTATCCTTCGAACAGTTCGCATTCTTACATGTCCCAATACCTTTGTATTCATTACAGATTGGACAATATGGATCGAGTAATGGTGAGGGCTTTTTTTCGCTCGTGATAACACCTCTTCTCTAGTTATTAAGGCCACTAAACTTTCTTTATACACTCCTAGAAAGGGTGAAAAGGGTTCTTCTACACTCGAAATTAGTGGACCAAATGGACCTGAAAGGAAAGGATATCATTGTGCCCGTTATGGCAATCAAGCCACTTCAAATATCTGGTGGCCCTCCTATGGCACAAGCCGTTCCTGAGGAATATGCACTAGCATCTAACATAATGATGCTTCAAGACCAACGAAAGGGTGAAGATCTCGAATTTGTTATGAAAGCGTATATTCCAATTAATCTTATTCCAACAGGTATAGCAAATCGTTGTGTTTTCAATGAATTACTTGGACTTACGTCAGCGAAAATGAAACTAGCTCCTCCAGACATCCTAACAAAGTCAATCAAATCATTGGATGATTCCAATGACAATGATGAGATTATTAAATTAGTCAGAGAAGCAGCTCAGTTTCTGAAAGAAATTCCTGATTCACCATTAGAAGTGTATCTGGGTATACTTAGAGGTCCATACGCAGAATCTATTGGGAATATACTTCATTGGCCAAGTAGTGAAGTCATCGAACCACATGCATTAGTTCTCTCTCCAATGATAAATGAGAGTCAACTCAAATCGACCAGTGCAAAGATCCAAACTTCTTTCAATTGTCTATCTGGCATTCAAGATAGGATACGACGTTTTGATGATACCCTTGATCAAAAAATTGAGATTATTTCAAAGAAGGCTACTGCATCAGTATCGGGTAGGCTTTCACGGCTGGAACAACGGATATCAACTCTCAAAGAAGAGATCGAATATCTAGAGTCAAGGAGCGCTCAATATCAAACCCATGATAAGAAATCCTCTGATTCAAAGAAACGACTTGCAGAAATTGACAGAAACTTGAAAGCCAGAAAATCCGCATTAGAGAAGGATTTACAGCGCAAAGATGAATTTGAAGAACAGTCCACAGGAATCATCGATTCATTACGTGAAATTCAGCAGAATTTGCGAACACTATTGAAAAGCATCTGGCCTGAAATTGATGATATACGTAAGATGCACGTTGGATTTGCTCACAGTTGTCCTAAAAGTGAAACTGACAATCCACGAGTTCTATTACTTCCGATTCTGCTGATTGGATTATCTCGTAAAGGTCAACTCCGTGTGATGATTATTCCTCCATTACTCCTGAATGAAACTACTGAGAAAGTAAGTTTGCGGAGAGATATCGTCTATCCTTTTACTCATGCAACATCTCCAGTTAATGTCATAGTTAGATCCTTATCTGAAAGAGCAAACAATGACATTTCATTTCGCAAAACACTGCGAACGGAGGCCCAAACAAAGAATATCCTTGCTCTGGAACCCACTCGTAGACTTCTTCTGGATGGTGCCAATTTACTGTTAGGCGATGGATTAGTAAAGGAGTCAGGTGTTAATGACCTCAAAGAACTTCTTTCCAAGATTCCAGTAGTGAAGCAGAAAAAGATTAGGAAACAAGAGACGAGAGCTCCTATTATTCACACTGATGGAGAAATCTGTCGTGTGGTTTTTAATGTTCATAACGACAGTGGAGAACCAATCGAAGGTGCTGAACTCGAGTTAGGAGCACTCATATTGGAATCAGATGGTTCAGGAAGAATAGAAGTTACATTGCCCCCGAGCAATTATGATGGGCTCATCACTGCAAAGGGATATCATAGCAAGCAATTTGATTTTACTCTCTCTTCTCCGGGGAGCATTGCAGTTCCAATCGTTCTTTTGGAATTGTCCCGAGAAGATCAACTTAGTGAAGAATTGGACCTATTGGTCGAAAAAGCAAAACGACTTGATACTGTAAGAGCAAAGCTGACTGAGGCGTTTGATGCGCATGGGGATACAATCCTACAGATTCCTGCATATAGAAGTATACTTGTTGAGTTGCTTTCTGATTTGGGGCTTGAGGCCGAAAGCTGGATTGCACAAGCTGAAAAGAAACGAGGAATGATGAAACGCCTTCTAAAGCGTGATGAAAGGCGAGAACGAATTAGACGAGATATTCTAAGATTAGCTGAAGAATCGAAACAAACAGGAGGGGTCATGCTATTATCCGAGCTTCTCGTACGCCTCGATGACATGGGTTGGGAAACTGGTTCCGAAGATGTCGAAGATCTTCTAAAAGAAATGACAAAAGAAGGTCTATTGGAAGGAGTCACTAATCTAGAAAATGGAGCACGATTAGTCAAATTCATTCCTGTTGCACTGACTGATGACCCTCAGAGAATTCTCGCATTAGCATCAAAGCATGATGGTCGTTTAACAATAGAAGAAGCTGTGGTCGAACTCGGATGGACTGAAGAGCGCGTCAAAACTGCACTTGATTTATTATTAGTAAATGGTGTGGCGAAATTGCAGAAGAGCTTCTCTCGAAGTACTCAATATTGGTTTCCTGGTCTTCGGGGACGAAAGAAATGAAATTAGGATCTTAGGGTCAAACTAACAACTTTGATTCCCGGGTTTCACCATTCGACATCTTCTACATCAAAGTCGTCCTCATCGTCGAAATCATCATCCTCATCATCAGCTATGAGATCCTCTTCCTCCTCTTCCTCATCGTCTTCAAAGAGGAATGTTTCTGGATCGACATCATCCTCTTCTTCGATATCGATTTCTTCAGCTTCAGGTGGCTTTGTCTTCTTTATCTTTTTCTTCAAAGCGTCAGGTGCAAGGCAAAGCATATCTGCTTCGTCAAAATATTGACATTCTGGGCAGCATTCGCCTTTTCTATCGCAAGTGAGAAATGCTCCACATATCTTGCAACACTTCAGTTCCGACACGATTAGCACCTGTATTAAATCAAATAATAGAATTTCGCTGAAGGTCCAAATAAGCGTCTCCGTGTTGCCCTCTTTTCTGGTTTGACCATTAAAACGACCTTTAATCCACCAATGTTAAATGAGTAAAGCATGTGAATAGTCCGGAGCTGAAAGCTTTGGATGATTTAGAGACCTTCGTGAGAAAGGTAGTTCTTGAAAATGCAGTAAAATACGATGGAAAGCCAAATGCAAAATCGGTTATGGGCGCTATAATGGGTACTAGAGCTGACCTTCGTTCTAGAGCAAACGAAGTCAAGCCACTCGTTGAAAAATTCGTTGAAGAAATAGAGAGTCTCACTTTAGATGACCAAAGAGCTCAACTACTACAAATCGATCCAACAGCTCTGGACGAGAACGAAACTGAAAAGACCGACAAAAAAGAAATCGCTGATCTTCCAAACCTCGATAAATGGAATCGAAAAGTTGTCATGCGCCTTGCACCATTTCCTTCTGGACCACTTCATATTGGTAATTCACGAATGGTAATTCTGAATGATTACTTCGTCAAACGGTATAATGGCAAGCTGATTCTTGTATTTGATGATACGATAGGCTCAGCTGAAAAGCAAGTAGAAACGGAAGCATTTGACTTGATTCCTGAAGGTCTTGAGTATCTCGGTGTAAAAGTACACGAAACTGTATACAAATCCGACAGGATGGAATTATTCTACAAATATGCTGTAGACCTTATTGAGAAGGGACATGCATACGTCTGTGACTGTGATGCTAATGTATGGAGAACTAAACATAAGAAAGTTGGAAAAGCTTGTGCCTGTCGAGGTATATCTGTAGAGGCGAATATTGCCAGATGGGAAAAGATGCTTGATGGTACTTATCCAGAGAAAGCAGCAGCTCTTAGACTAAAGACTGGGATGGATGATCCAGATCCAGCGATGCGTGATCATGTTGCTCTCAGGATATCTGAAACCGACCATCCTAGAGTTGGCACTAAGTATCGTGTTTGGCCTCTTTTAGAGTATTCATGGGGTATTGATGACCATGAACTTGGAATTTCGCATATCATCCGCGGAAAAGACCTCGTAAAGGAAGGGAAGATTGAGACATTTATCTGGAACCTATATGGTTGGAAACATCCGGAATTGATCTACTATGGTCGTCTGAAATTCCAAGATGCAACTCTGAGTAAGAGTAAATCTCGCCAAGAGGTTCTTAGTGGTGTATACTCAGGATGGGATGATCCTCGAACATGGAGTTTACAATCTCTTGAGAAAAGAGGAATCCATCCAGATGCACTTAGGAAGGCGATACTCGATCTTGGTCTAAGTATTGTCGACATCTCCATATCTATGAAATCTGTCTATTCGGAGAATAGAAAACTACGTGATGCAGATGCTCGTCGATTCTTCTTTGTGCAGAATCCAGTGTGGGTGAAGTCAATTGGTTTACCAGATGATGTCACATTCGCAGAAGCTCCTAATCACCCCGACTTTCCGGATCGCGGCGTACGTAAGATTCCTCTCACTCAAGATAGTTCAGGACTTGAGTTAGGAATACCAGAGAGAGATTTCACTAAAATTGAGGATGGGGGTCTCTTTAGAATGAAAGACCTAGCAAACTATATTCTAAAGAAAGGAAAGACTCCGTCAATAGAGTTTCATAGTCTGGATGTTGAGGAAGTCAGATCAGCTGGTCGCCCCATTATACACTGGATACCTCGGATTGGAAGTGTTCCTATCGAACTAACTCTGATTGATGGAACCATCTCTGATGGGTTAGCTGAACCAAGCTTCAAAGAAACGCATGTCGGTGACTTCATTCAGTTTGAAAGGGTTGGATTTGCAAGAATATATGATATTGATGAGGGATTTAAAGTAGCATTTTCACACAAGTAGCCAAGACTTCATCGCCAAAGAGAACATATAGTCATCTATACATCCACATATCAGGGGTTTTCAATGGCCAAGAAGAAAAAGAAATCTTCAGCACTATCTCCAGCTCTATTTAAGCTCACAGGAGCTGACGCCAAGCTGAAGGTCGATGCAAAACAGAAATCTCTCTACTATTTTGTAGAGAAAGTAAAACCTGAGAAAGCTGCTGAACTAGCTGCTGAAACAGCTGCGGATATCATGAAGACCACTCCAGCATCAGTAAAAGTCAGTAAACCTTCTTTGAAATATGATTTCTACTGTATATACGATGCAGAGGTCACTCTGAAATACCTTAGTCTACGTCAACAAGAGGTTGGGGTATATGAACAACTACTTGGAGCAGCTATTGGTAAAGAAGTCTTTACACCTATGAAAGGAAAAACAATACCCGGAAAAGCAATCTTTCTTGATATTGCGGAGCTTTACTCCACAACAAATGCTCAGGAGTATATTCTTGATGGAACTACAGGTTTCAGAGCTAATGCATTAGAGAAGATGCTTAAAGGCCCGGGTAAGAAAAAGGCTTCTCCAGCTTGGATGCGAACAGCAAAGGTTACTCCCGGGAAATTCAATTCTATTGAAAAGGTGTTGAAGTTCCTGACCACAGATGCATCTAAAGTTCCAAAGGATGCAAAACGAGTAATCGAACATTCGCTCGATTTCAAGGTTCTACAGGGATTTTACGTTCCTACATTTTATGTGAAGGTTACTTATGGCGAAACCTCGAAGATGATGAGAATTAATGCTGTTAACAAGAATGTTGCACTTAAAGTGTAAACACTACTTTTCGAATCGAGATCCCCAACCTCCACCACCGGGGGTTTCGATTCTTATCACAGAGCCTTTTAGAGCCTTTACAGTTGTTTTTGCTTGAAGATGGTGTTCATAGTTTTGATGAATTAGGAGATTAATTCCAGTTTCACCATTACTACCTGATTCTAAACCCCACGGTGCCCTTGTCCTTCTTTCTGATTGAATGGATACAACACAATCATCTACGAGCAACTCAATCTCTCGGATTAATCCATCTCCACCTCTCCATTTTCCTTGTCCCCCACTTCCATTTCTAAGTGAATACCTTAAGACTCTGAGTGGATACTCACTCTCTAGAGATTCAATCGGAGTATTCAAGGTATTAGTCATATGTGAATGGATTCCACTAGTTCCATGAACTCCTGGGGAAGCTCCAATTCCTCCACCAATCGTTTCATAGAACGAGAATTGTTTCTGAGTTCGTGAATCAAATCCTCCTATTGTTAGGTTATTCATTGTTCCTTGGCTTGCGGCTGGTATACGTCCCGGAGCAATTGATGATAATGCACCGAGAACAGTATCCACTATTCTCTGACTTGTTTCTACATTTCCAGCAGACACAGCTGCAGGATACTTTGGATTAAGCAACGATACTTCAGGCACATGCACATCAAGTATACTCCAACAGCCATCATTCGTTGGTACTCCATGACCAAAGATGGCTATGAAAACGTAATAGACAGAAGATAGAGTTGATGCGATTGGACAATTGATGTTTCCATCAACTTGTGGGGCTGTACCATTAAATGAGATAGATACTTTGTCGTCTGAAATTGAAATTGTTGTTTTAATAGGAATATCAAAATTTCCTGCTCCATCGCTCTCCATATAATCAATAAAGCTCCCATTCTTACCAGAATATCCACTAATCGCGGATATCATCATACTACGGGAATAGAATCTTAAATCATCAAATGTTCTCAAGACTTGATTCAATCCATGCCGATGAACGACAGATGCTGTTCTCTTGAGACCAACATTGTTGGCTGCAATCTGTGCGGCAAGATCACCTTCTCTTTCCTGAGGTGTTCTTGTAGCTTCAAGCAGGTCTCTGACAATCTCCTTGTTTAGTTGTCCATTCCTTACAATTATTCTGGGAGCAATTACTATACCTTCTTCTTCAATACGCATTGATAATCCTGGCATAGACCCTGGACTAATTCCTCCTACATCTGCATGATGTGCTCGATTAGCTACAAATCCAATATGTTTGTCATCAATGAATACGGGACTGACAAGCGTAAGATCAGGTAAATGCGACCCTCCAGAATAAGGGTCATTTAGAAGCGCCATTGTGCCTGGTTTGAGATCCTCTCCAAGTGTAGTAATACATGCTTGAACTGATAGCGGCAATGCACCAAGATGGACAGGTATATCTCTTGACTGTGCAATGAGTCGTCCTTCATCATCAAAAACAGCGCAACTACAATCTCGACGCTCCTTTATGTTTGGACTGAAAGCCGTACGCTGTAATGCATAACTCATTTCACGTGCAGTGGAAATTAGTGAATTTTTGATAACTTCGAATGTTATAGGGTCTTCAATCATCATTTAGACCTCCTAACCCACATCACATCACTTTTCGTTCTCTCAACATTCCAACCTGGCGGTATCCATGATGTCGTATCTAGTTGTTCAACGATTAATGGTCCCTCAAATTGATGATTTATCGGGAGATTATTGCGATGAAACACGGTAGCTTCTACATTTGACTTATCAGGAAGAATGACCTCTCGATGGTCAGTTTCTGTAATCATATGATTAGTAGTCTGAAAGGGTTTGGGTGCATTGGATTGTGACGACCTGGCAACTACTCTTGCAGTCACCCACTCAAGCTCTCGACTCGGTAATTTGTATCCAAATTGCAATTCATGCTCTTTCTCGAAGAGTCTGTGTGTCGTTTCTGCAAGTCTTTCCTCTGCGAGTGGAATCGTAATTGAGAGCTCATGAGATTGCCCTCTATAACGCATATCAATAATCCATTCATGACTGATGTTATCTCTATTGGCACCTTGAAGCACCAAACGGCTAGATGTATCCTCTGTAAGACTGAAGAGCGTTTCTTTCAGATTCTTTTCATTTTCTTCATTAACATCAAGGATAACTGATTGCATGAGATCTACACGAAGGTCTGCGCAGATGAGGCCATACGCCGATGTAATACCCGGATGAGGAGGGATTAGAATTGTCTGAAGATTCAAACTTTCAGCGATATCTACTGCTTGAGTTGGACCAGCGCCACCAAATGGAACTAATACGAATTCTCGTGGATCCTCTCCCCTCTCAATGGTAACCTCTCGAATTGCCTGAACCATATTCGAAGTAGAGATTCGAATTATCCCTGCAGCTGTTTCCTCTATCGTGAAATCAAAACTATTTGCTAACGGCTTTAGCGCATCCCTGGCGCTCTCTCTGTCAAGCTTGATTTCTCCACCGATAAAGTAATCCGGATTTAGCCTTCCCAGAATCAAATTTGCATCAGTGACAGTTGGATGCGTTCCTCCTCTTGCATAAGATGCTGGTCCCGGTTCCGCACCAGCAGATTGAGGTCCTACATGTAGAATACCAGCAGCATCTAACCAGGCTATACTTCCTCCACCTGCACCAATCGTCTTGACATCAACTGATGGAATTCGAAGAGGTAAACCTGCAATCTCGTTATCAGGTCGCACACGGACTCTATCTACTACTGCACTGATATCACAACTCGTTCCTCCCATGTCCAGTGTAAGTGCCCGTGTCACCCCTGTATTCTTTGCTATCTCCCACCCTCCAACAACCCCTCCGGCTAATCCGGAAATTGCAAGCCCTACAGCATTTCCAAGTGTTCTTGAACAAAGAACAGTTCCTCCATTCGATTGCATGATATTGAGTTTTGCATTTTTGTATTTGAGAGATACTGATTGATTCAGAGTATTCAGATATCCTAGCACCAATGGGCCTAGATATGCCTCGAGAACAGTTGTAGAGGTTCTCTCGAACTCCCTGAATTCTGGAAGAACATTAGATGAAGCAACTGTGTATGCGTTAACGGACTGCATAAGTTTTGTAAGAATGGCTCTCTCATGGCTTGGATTACTAAATGAGAAGAGAAGCGAGATTGCTATGGATTGAGGATTCTTCTTTCTAATTTCGGATACAACTCTATCAATCTCAGTATCATTCAATGGCAAAACGATAGACCCTGAGCTATCAACTCTTTCTCTAACTCCAATTCTATTAGTACGAGGAACAAGAGGGCTTGGCCTATCTGCAGTGATGTCGTAGATATCAGTTCTGTTCTGTCTTCCAATTTCAAGAACATCTTCCAAACCTGAGGTCGTGACCAAACAAACTGACGCACCTTTTCTCTGAAGCATTGCATTTGTAGCTATTGTAGTTCCATGAACGACTAAAAACACCTCATCAGAAGTAATCTTGTGTTTCTCAAGCAATTCATCCATTCCTCTAAGAACTGCCAGATCTTGTGATTCTGGTGTCGATGGAACTTTATGGACAAACTGTTGACCTGTTTCAATATCCGCCATGATTATGTCAGTGAATGTTCCACCTACATCCACGCCAACTATCTTCATTGTGTGTCTTGCCCAAATTCTCGGTGAGATAAGAACGCTTGGGCTAGAGACCTCATTCTCCTTTCCAGGCATGGATTATCGTTCGTGATTCAACAGTAAATCCGACACTCTTGTACAGATGAAAAGCGTTTGAATTAGTTGTATCAACACCAATGCTCATTCTTGAATATCCTAATTCCTTTGCATGTTGGAGGGTGTATAATAAGAGCGATTTGGCTATCCCTTTGCCCCTATACTCGTCAACTATTCCAAACAAATCAATATGTTCCTCATCATCTCGTGAGTGTACCACAACAAATCCGATTATCCTTTCTCCAGCTTTCCAAACAAATGAAAGATTGTTGTTTACCAAATTATTGTGAATTGATTTGTCAAACATCTCTCTTCTCTGTTTGTCACTACTGTCTAGAAACTCTCTGTCACAACTAGATGAGAATGTGTTATAGAAGCATCTGTAAAGATCTTCCTCATCAGTACTCACCAAAGAAAATTTTCGAAATGGTTTATTCAATTTCTTCATTTTCGATACAAAGTCAAAGTCTTGTAATTGCATTGTTAAATAGACATTATCCTCTAATCTTGTAATTCCATTGAAATCAAACCACCTTGCACTTCTCTCATAATCTGGTAGGTTCCTAGTAGTCACTCCATTGAATACACCCTCGATTCGGGTAATTCCATTATTTTTTGCATACTCCAATATTGTCTGAAGTATTAGGTTGGCGATCTCAAATTCCGATTCTGATTTCTCAATAATTGGTTGCCATCGACCTAGCTCTGCAACAGACTCACTTGCTCTGTCCAGTGAAAGCCATCCACACAGCGCTTCATCTTTTCTAACTAGGAAGATTGTATCTGCTGGGTATCTATTCTGAACGTTTGATAGGTACTGTCTGACACCTTCACTATCACGGGCGTTTCTGTAGATGCCGATCTTGTTATCAAAAATAAACTGGGCGACATCATCAAGAATTGTTTCATCCCAATTCTTGGTTTCGAGCTGCAATTCAGTCATTAAGTTATGCTAAATCTCTTTCACTTAAAAAACTCTTACGAGCGCTAAACGGTATTTCACAACCATTAATTACATAACTGTAATTTCAGGCATTTGTGGTGTCTGATGGAACCGGTATACTCTGCAGTTTTACTTCGTTATGGAGAGATTGCAATAAAATCCAACCAAACTAGAAGGAGAATGACATCTCTACTTGTCAAGCATCTAAAAACTGCACTGAAAGAGAAAGGAATTAGCTATACAAAAATCAGGAATGAATACGGGCGAATCTTCATTGAAACCGATTCTCCCGACGACGTTGCAGGTACAGCTTCTAAGACATTTGGAATTGTATCCACATCTCCTGTTGTAGTCACATCCTCTGACCTTCAAGAAATAGTTGATACGGGGTTCGCAATTGCTAGGAACG
This sequence comes from Candidatus Thorarchaeota archaeon, assembly GCA_016841005.1. The sequence goes on from JAEORG010000467.1 coordinate 12,306, forward strand.
AATTCAATCGCTCTGACACATTTGCAGTTAGGGCAAGAAGAGTCGGTACCCATGACTACTCAAGTCAAGATATCCGAGAAGGATTAGGTGAAAGAATTTTCGAAGAGCTAAAGCTCCCTGTTGACCTCAAAAATCCCGGACAGGAAATAACAGTCGAAGTCCGAGATAGTAAGGCGTACATCTTCACAAAGATTGTTGAAGGTGTTGGTGGTATGCCCACTGGTACACAAGGCAAAGTGGTCTGCACAGTTTCAACTGGTCTCGACTCCCCTATCGCTGCTTATAAAGTGATGAAGAGAGGTGTAATTCCCGTCTTTGTATATTTTGACAATGCTCCACATACAGGAGAAGGTTGTACAGACCTAGCAATTCGGCAAACACAAGTCCTCGCAAGTTACATCTATAATTACGACGTAAAATTATACATTGTTCCTCATGGGCTAGATTTGGATGAAGCAAAAAGCAAAGCAGGAGAGCGTCAAATCTGTGTTTTCTGCAAACGGAACATGCTTAGACTTGCTCGAGAAATTGCTATTCGAGAGGATGCTGACGCAATAGTGACTGGTGAAATAATAGGAGAACAAGCCTCGCAGACAACTGCTAATCTCAGAGCTATAAGTCAAGCAGTAACAGACTTTCCTATCCTTCGACCTCTTGCGGGAGATGATAAAGTTGACATAGAACGACTCGCTCACAAGATTGGGACCTACCAGTTTGCTCAAGAGGGTCTTTCTTGTTGTACATTAGCTCCTCAATATCCTGAATTAAATGCCAAGTCTGAAGAACTTGAAGAAATTGATTCGAGTATGAATCTTGAAATTATCAAACATGAGGTAGACAACGCTCGTGTTCTAATTCTGAAAAGTGCCAAATCATAACTGATAATCCTCCAAACGCGCCATTACTATCGTCCCATTGGTAATATCCAAGTTCTTAAATAGAGTGCGTGAAGAAATCGACATTATAAGGCCGTATTTTGGCCAAAGAGAGATGTGAAATAATATGCCACGTTCCAGAAAAGATCGCATTATTCCTGTTGCCCCTATTGACCGCCTCATGAGAAAAGCTGGAGCCGATCGAGTTAGTGACAAAGGAGCAGAACGACTTGCCCAGATACTAGAAGAAATTGGCGAACATCTAGCAAAGATAGCGGCTGAACTTACAGAATATACAGGACGTAAAACAATCATTGACAAGGATGTGGATCTTGCCTATAAACAGTGGAGAAGATCTCTATAATTTGGATTAAAAGTTGGGTTTCTAAAGGCCTATAAGTTACAGAAGACTAGAAACTGGTTGAACTGCCGGGAGAATCATCAATGAGCAAGAAAGTCCGTTCTGTAGATGATGGTGTCGCTCTGCTCAGTGTACATGATATAACTCCGCATTACGAAAACGAAGTTGTTCAGATTTGTGACATGCTGGACAACATCGGAATAACAAAATTCACTTTACTAGTTTGCCCATTTTATGAAATGAAACGTTCCAATACATTTGAGAAGAATGAATTCTTTGGACAATATCTCACATCACTTGGTCTTGAGATAGCAATGCATGGGTACTCTCATCAAACAAAGTCTGGAAAAGGAGCCGAGTTTTCTAGGATG
>JAEORG010000468.1 GCA_016841005.1 Candidatus Thorarchaeota archaeon
CAAGCTGGTATTCCTCGGTGAATCAGGTGTAGGAAAGACTTCGCTTGTAGAGAGATTTGTATATGATAGTCTCTCAACAGAGATGGGTAGGACTATCGGTGCTGTACTTCATGTCAAGCGTGTTGATTACAGGGATAGAGTACACAAACTTGTAATTTGGGACCTTGGAGGTCAGGAGTCTTTTGCTGAACTCAGAGAGCAATACTGCTCTAATGCTTCAGGTGCGTTTTTTGTCTATGATAGGACTCGTCCTGAAACCTTTGATAAGATTGAGAATTGGTTACAGGCACTTAAAACGGCTGCTGGTGATGTACCTGTTGTAGTACTTGAGAATAAAGTTGACCTTGCTACAGAGATGGATGAGAATCAGGTTCATCAGATTATTGCTAAAAATGTTCTACGTTATGTTCAGACTAGTGCTACTGAGAACATTCATGTTGAACAGGCATTTACTGAACTTGTCAGAGAGATTGATGAACGCTGCTCAACATGAAACCAACAAATCAGTGAGGACCAAGGTAGTCGTCTCTCTGATACGCAAGTCCTAATTGTTTCTTTTCACCGGTGATCATATAGATGGCTCTCTCAGCAATTTGGAATGCTTGATCTGCTGCTCTCTCGTAGTATCGTCCAACAATCACATAGAACATCGACATTCGCTCAATGCCATCTTCCTTTCGCAGGTATTCACTAATCTCCTGAAACATTTCTTCAGTTTCTCTATCTGATTCTGATTCGAGTTTCTCCAACTCATCAATACAGGACAGGTCTTCCTCAAGCACAGATTTTCGTGCAATTTCCAGAGTTTGGCATGCGAGGTCTGCAAGATAAGGGAGTGAGATGAGCTCCTTGTAATGACTCGAGTCTTCACACATCTTAGTGATATGAGCAACTTTGTAGGCATATCTTCCAACACGATATAGACAATGGCTTACTTGTAGGTACGTAGCTAACATACGTAGGTCCCGTGCAACAGGTTGACGTCGTGCTATTGTTTCAAAGACATCTCGTTCCACTTTATCAGCTAGCTCTGTAACTTTGCCAGAATCCTTCTTAATTTGGGATGCTTTCTCCTGGTCTAGTTCCTTGAAAGCTGTCATTGCTTCCATCAATAGATTTACAGAATCAGAGAATAGATTATCAAGACTTTTCTTAATCTCCGCCAAGTAATGTTCGAGTTGTTTTCTACTACCACTCATTTAACCAATCCTCCCTGTGATGAATGCCTCAGTCCTCTCATCTTCTGGTGCTTCTGCTATTCTACTAGTTTTATCAAACTCCACTAGTTCGCCAAGGTATAGAAATGCAGCCTGATCTGACACTCTGAAAGCCTGTTGAACATTATGCGTTACCATGATAATAGTATAATCTTTCTTTAATTCTACTACCAAGTCTTCAATCTTTCCAGCACTTATCGGATCAAGAGATGAAACTGGTTCATCCATAAGAAGTACGGGAGGATCAACAGATAGGGCTCTTGCAATACAAAGGCGTTGTTGTTGACCACCAGAAAGGTTCGGTGCTGGTTGGTCTAAATCATCTTTGACTTCATCCCATAATGCTGCTTTCTTCAATGAGTCTTCTACTATTTTGGCTAATTCATCTTCATCCCTAACTCCGTGAAGCTTCGGACCATAGGTAATATTTTCACGAATACTCATTGGAAATGGATTAGGACGCTGGAACACCATTCCAATGTTCTTTCTCAAGTCATATACACTTGTTTCAGAACCGAATATGTCGATTCCCTTGAACAGGACTTCTCCCTCTCTTCGAAAACTTGGAACTAAATCATTTAATCGATTTAGCGTTCTAAGTAGAGTCGATTTTCCACACCCACTCGGACCCATAATAGCTGTGACTGTATTGTCCTCAAAGTAGCAGGTAATTTCTTTGAGAATATGTTTCTTGCCAAACCATGTACTTAGATTTCGTACTTCAATATGATATTCAAAGTCTGAAATTCAGATCAACCTCCTTGTAACTTTTCGAGAGATGACGTTAGCAATTATATCAACAATAAGCACCATTGCTAATAGTCCAATGGCAGCACCATATGCCTTCGCTTGAAGATACTCTCTTGGATCACTTATGTACGCCCATATTGTATAAGGTAATGAAGCGACCCAAGAACCAGAACCTTGCAATTCAGTAGGTACACTAAGATTATTTCCTGCAGTGAAGATTAGAGGAGCAGTTTCACCCATTACACGTCCTACTGCAAGTAAGACTCCAGTTATTATCCCTGGAAAAGCTGCCCTCAATGTAACATTCCAAGTTGTTGACCATTTTGTTGCTCCTAATGCAAGTGAAGCCTCTCGCAAGGACATTGGAACTGTTCTCAATGCTTCTTGAGTTGTTCTTAGAACTGTGGGAATCATCATAAAGGCAAGAGTTAGACTACCAGAAAGTATTCCCATACCAAGATGAAGATAATCAACCAGAAATGCAAATCCGAAAGCGCCAAAGACAATGGAGGGTATTCCTGCAAGAACATCGGATGCGAATTCGACAATGCTTCTCACAATTCCTGCCTGAGTATATTCAGTGATATACACAGCACCTAAAACACTAAGTGGAATACCAACACCACTTGCAAGTACAATCAACTCCACTGTACCGACGAATGCATTTCTAATTCCGCCTTCAAGTCCAGCACCAGGGAATGTTGTAAAGAACTCTATTCCTTGACCAGGACCAGAACCAAATATCTGTACGATTCCAATCGAGAACAACTGAATCAATATGAGGAAGAAGGGAGATACAATGACAATAATTGTTCCTGCTAGTATGATTCTGAAAATCACATCCTTTACTTTTCGAGATTTCATTCTTCGAAGTTGACTCAATATTCTGTCTGAAGGAGATTGTATCTCACTCAACTAGAGCATCCCCCTCGTCTTCATTCCCCAACGAATGAATAATTTCGCTGTTAATGTAAAACTGATTGACATAATGAGCAAGACAAGGGCAACAGCAAATAATGCAGAACGCCACAGTGGAAATACAAATGCATAACCAAGCTGATTTGTGATGATACTGGTCATTACATAGGTGGGATCAAACAAAGTATATGGTATTTGTAATGAATTACCAGTCACCATGAGAACAGCCATTGTTTCTCCCACCGCACGTCCCAATGAGAGGACAACAGCAGCCCCTATGCCAGGTAGTGCCGCAGAGAGAACTATTTTACGTGCAGTTTCACTCTGGGTTGCACCAAGTGCATAGGAAGCTTCTCTCAATGCTCTAGGCACAGTAACCAAGGCATCGTTTGTTATTGTCACAACAGTTGGCAGAAGCATAATTGAAAGTATCAATCCTCCTGCAAGTACACTCAAACCATTAGTTACTAGACCTAAGGTTGAAGCAGCAAATCCGCTAATTAAAGGAACCAGGACAACGTATGCCCAAAGGCCGTAGACAATGGACGGAATGGCTGCCATCATCTCAATAATCATTCTGATGGGTTGACGTAATCGCATGGGACAATACTCACTAAGGAATATTGCACCTCCCACTCCCAAAGGTACAGCAATCCCAATTGCAATCACAGTGCACATCAAAGAACCAACTATGAAGATACTAATACCATAGAGGTCTTTGTTCGGATCCCAAGTCGGATTAACAATTATACCAGGTCCACCGACAGGATCGACAAATATTGGAATGCTCTCAATCCAAAGGAATGCAAGGATAAGTACAATAATTAACATACTCGCAGAAGCTGGAATGATCAGACCAGCTTTTCCCATCATATCTATTCTTCCTGATCTGTCAGCAGTTCTAAATGACCGGAGTGATTGAGATATTTTCTTGGGAACGTGTACAATTTGCTGTAGACGAGAATCCTCTGAGTTATCTGATTCTTTAGTCAAGTACAGTCCTCCATGATTATATAGTTGGAGTCAGTGCAGCTATGATTCCCAGGGAATATACTTGAGCAGAAGTGCCGTTAATTGGCACATATCCGACTTCAGAGATGTAGTTCTGACCTTGAACCAAGCACCAAGTAAGATAGGTAATGGTGTACTGCTTAAGATTCTCCCTGTTGATTAGATAGAATAGTAATCTTGCAATAGGATATGAACCCTCAATCATAGAATTCATCAGATTTTGACTTGGTTCTGTTATCGTAGAAGGTATCGCTCGAACTGCATTCGTTAATGATGGTTTCACCCATTCATTATTTCCTGGATTATACAACTCTACTGCAACTAGTTCTCCAATGAATTTCAAACCTACATACCCAATACCATTAGGATCATTCTCTACCCCTGAAGCGACACCCGGATTTCCATCGACTGCATTTACTCCAGCTGGAAAAGAAATAGCTTCTTCGTGTCCTTGTTCCCATTCATATTCAGCACCATAGGGATTAGTGTTCTCATCAGCTGTTTCTAACCATCGAGCAAATGTAGAAGTTGTACCGCTGGCGTCTGAACGTACATAGACATCGATAGGACCATTTTGTGCAACCACCACACCAAATGTTGTTTCAAATTCTTCCCACGTTGTAATATTTCGTTGAAAAACAGCAACGACCATATCGCAATTCATTCTAAATGTTGATCCATTGACTTCCGCATTCACAACAACAGCTAATGCATCCGCAGACACTGGTAGTATTTCGATGTTGGGATTGGCATCAATGTATTCTTGTTTGGGATAAGAACTTGAAGCACCAACATCAATTAGACCTTGTGCAACTAATGACTGTCCTAATCCTGAACCACCTGTACTAGGGTTCACCGTTAAACCGGGATTATCAATATGAAAATACTGTGCCCATTCTTGAGAGAGGGGATAGACAGTTGTAGATCCAGCAGTGGTTATTGTACCACTCATTCCTTCTTCTGGAGCAGGACTGATGAATATAAGACCACCAGCACCAAGGAGTATACCTATCAGTAGACCTACAAAGAGTCCCTTCTTCTGTTTCCATATTGATGACATTTCAAATCCTCTACGATTACAATCAATCAAAACAAAGCATAACCAGAAGTTAAGCTCATCGAATTATTATCTGGCTTTGACGCCATGACCTTTCACTATTAAGAAAATTGCAGTAGATGTAAATGCATCATATGCTTTGAAAATTAAAGGGTAAATTCACAATCCAACAAATGACGTTTTACCTTAGGTTTTTGAATTTCATTGAAAACCTCCTGTGTGTGACCTTTGAATATAGAAAAGCATTTACAGCATTTACATAACCTAAATAACACAATAGGTGAATCAATGGTGATCTCCACTAGAAAATTAAACCAAGTTCGGAATTCTTTCTATGTATACCTTCCACGAACTTGGTGTGAGCGGTTCAAATTAAGCAAAGACTCAGAGGTGAAAATCGAACAATCGATAGATGGTATTTTGAGAATCATGCCACCACAATTCACTACTCAAGGTTCTCAACGGGTCAAATTCGTAATAGATGAAGAAAATAAGGAGAGCATTGTTAACCTGCTGATAGGGTCATATATCGTCGGAGCAGGAGAGATAGAACTCGAATTTGGAAGCGCTCTTGACATATCCACTCGTGAGGAAGTCAGCCAATGGGTACGGAGGCTTCCGGGATATGAAATTCTAGATGAACATAGTCAAAGCATAATCATAAGTGATACAAGTGAGAAACAAGGTGTTTTCCCTATCTTAAGAAGACAATTCTCAACTGCAAAATACATGCTCTCAAGTCTCTTGGAAACCATGAAGACAGGTGATCACAAACAAGCTGAACGAATCATTGACCGTGATGAGGACGTTGATCGTCATAGGTATTTTGTAGAGCGTCTATGTCACTTATCACTTCAAAATCCTGCCTATGCTCGTAGAATTGAAATATCTCCACCTGACGCACTACATTTCAGCTTAGCAACTAAATATGTCGAAAGAATTGCGGATCACATCTGTGAAGCAATTGACCAACTCATTCGCATTGCTAAGCTCGATAGCAAATTGCTGAAAGTCTGTGAGAATCTAGTTGAAGCCTATAACGAAACTACGAGTATCTTTTTCAGAATTGAGCGAAGTAGAGGTCTGGATAAACAAAATATAGCAGAAGAAGCAAAGAAAGCTTTCACATGCCATCTTCATTCAAAAGAAGTTTCTAAAGATCTTGATAAGATTAGGTCCTCATATGAAAGGTCTTCATCAGGAGAAACTCTTCTTGTGCTTCACCTAGGTAGAATATCCTCATACCTTGAAGATATCGCAGAAGTAGCTATGAATCGAATAATCGAATTTGGATTCAATCCGTGAAAATTGTGAGAATCGCAGATATCAAATGCTTGTACATGATACATATGAAGCATATGCCTCATATGAATCATTGACTTATACTCGATATTTTCGTTAGCAACTGACCGTAATGGCAAGTGTAATTGAGAACCTAGTTATTGTTACTGGTGGTCTTGCACTCTTTATGTACTCCATCACAATGCTAAGAGAAACACTGGGAAAACTATCCGGTGCAAGAGTTGCAAGAATTTTAGAAAAGGTCAGTAACGACCCAATAAGAGGCATGGGAGCTGGAACCGCAGCGACGTTCATGACACAGAGTTCAAGTATCACTGTCCTTACACTAATCGGATTTGTCAACGCAGGTATGATGTCTTTTCGTCAATCCGTTAACGTTATGCTAGGTTCCGAGATAGGTACAACGATAACTGCTCAATTAGTTGCGTTTGATGTCGGCTTCTTATTTTGGCCTCTGCTTGCAATAGGTTTCTTCGGGATGATGCTCTCACCACGAGATAGTTGGAAAAATGGTTTTAGAGTTCTTTTCTCCTTGGCGCTAATTTTTCTATCGATGGAGTTTATGAAAGATGGAGCTAAGGCAATACTTCTGGATCCAGAGAATACTTTCTTTGTAGATGCAATTGATTCTTACAGCACAATGCCCATTGTGGGGATCTTAATTGGTACTGCAATAGCAGGAACAACTCAAAGTAGCTCAGCAACTACAGGTCTCATCATCGCCCTTGGAGGGGCTGGATTAATTGGATTACCTATGGGAATCGCACTTGTCATGGGAGCTAATATTGGCACTTGTTTTCTTGAACTAATCGCAGGTATTGGAGCAACGACACCTGCAAAACGAACTGCAGTAGCTCAAGCAATGATCAATGTCGTGGGTGTTGCAGTATTTTATCCATTCATCGGAATATTCTCAGATATAGTTGTCTTAACTACAAATGATCTACCAAGACAAATTGCGAATGCACACACTATCTTCAATGTTCTTGTTAGTTTAATGTTCATTCCACTGGTTGGTTTACTTGTTAGATTTTGTGAATGGTTAATTCCTGATAAAGAGGGAGAGATTATTGGTCGTCACTTTTTCGACGATAAGATGCTTAACTTACCTCAAGCAGCAATGCGCGAAGCAGAGAAGGAGATGCAGAGAATTGCAGAAATTACCGTAGAGATGATTTATCTAGGTGAAACCGCATTACTAGAGAAAAATTTGGAACACGCCCAAAGAATCATGCAACTGGAGCAAGATGTTGATGAAAGATGTAGAGCCACTGAGGAGTTTATAGATAAAATACGTGAAGAAGAACTAAGCAAGAGAGATATCATATGGAGAATGAAACTTCTCGCAATGTTGACTGATATAGAACGAGTTGGCGACCTTTGCGAAAATGTTGGTGAGTTCGCTCTTGAGAGAATGAAAAACGGTGTAGCTTTCTCTAACTCAGGTACACGAGATCTTACAAGGATGTTCAAACTTGTTGAGGAAACATATGAACGAGCTATACAAGCTCTAAGAACAAGGAACAAAGAGATTGCAAAGGATGCAGAACAAATGGAGGATGAGGTTGACGTATTAGAAAGAGAGCTAAAGGAAGCACACAGAGAACGGATGCGAGATGGAGTTTGTATGCCTGAAGCTGACACTGTGTTTGTCGAAACTCTTCGCAATCTGGAAAGAATTAGTGATCATGCGGATAACATCGCATTGGATATCATTATGGACAGATGAAAGGAAATCTTCAGGTACACTTTTGAAATACCATTACACAGTTAGTCAAGGATGGTAAGAATGTTGGATGAGAATGAAACCAGGAAGACACTGAATGATCTTGATGGTAAAGAATGGGTCAAGGCAACGAAATCTTGGTTTGTAATCAATCCTAAACCTCGTACAAAGCAACAAGTAACTCATCCTGCAAAATTTCCTGAGGAATTGGTTACTCATTTTGTCAGGTTCTTCACACAAGCTGGACAATGGGTCATAGATCCGTTCGCGGGTGTTGGTAGCACTCTCATTGCATGTAAGGAATTGAATCGTAATTCAATCGGTATCGAGCTTAATCCAGATTTCATCAACATTGCAAATGAGTCATTAAGAGAATCTGAAGGAAACGCATTCTACCAAATGATTTCTGGAGATGCATATCTCACAATTGATCAAATTAAACAACATCATGGTGGAGAGATTCCAAGTTTTGATTTCCTCATGACTTCGCCCCCTTACTGGAATATGTTGAGAAAATCTAGGGGTGGTAATGAAACTGTACACAAAGAGCGCGAAGAGGATGGACTACCTATCTATTATAGTGATTTAGAACTAGATATAGGTAACATCGAATCTTACGATGATTACATCGAACGATTAGGTCAGATATTTGATCGCCTGAAACCAATCCTCAGAGATGGAGCATATCTCGTTGTGGTTGCTCAGAACATGCGAGATGTCGATGGTTATTTGAAGCCAATAGCATGGGACCTTGCAAAACGGCTCTCAGAGACCTATGCATTACGCCAAGAGATGATCTGGTGTCAAGATAACAAACGACTAGGATGTTGGGGATATCCCACGACCTATGTTTCAAATGTACATCATCATTATTGTCTAGTCCTTCAGAAAACTTAAGGGCATTATACACACCAACTAGGTATCCATCTATAGAGAGGGAGAAGAGATGAAATTTTCAAGGACTAGAGTTATGGCAACTGTTTCTATCATTATTTTCGTATTGCCCGCATTCACAGGAGTATGGCTTTTTGCTAGAGATGATAAGAAGCCTGTTATTGTAACTCAACCAGCGGGAGCATTTTCTTTTCAGACATATGACAATACAATGAATGTCACAACCTTCGCATCACCCGATGGTAGTAAGGATGAACTCTGGCATTTCCTCAACTCTGCAGAAGAATCAATATATGTTGAGATATATGGAGTAAACAACCCTCGAATTCTTGATCTGTTACATTCCCTACATGATACGAAACCATCACTTGTGATGAAATTCATCTTAGGTGAGGGTAGCTTGGGATATACATCTCAGAACGACTATGTAGCAAATAATCTGACCCTCTTAGGTTATCCTGTTAGATGGACAAGTTCTACGAATTTCACCTATGCACACCAGAAGTTTGTCATCATTGATAATGAAACGACTATCATACATTCAGGAAATTGGGCAAAGACTAGCTTTCCTGAACCTGATGGAAAAGCAAATCGAGAATGGAATATAGCTATAACGGACTCTGATGTAACTGGGTTCTACAGATCTGTCTTCGATGCGGACTGGAGAAATGGAACTGATTATGATGCAGGTGCTGACGGAACAGGAACGGCACTCACTTATACTTACACAACTAGCACGTATCAGGAACCGTTTGCTACTCCAGGAGAATTTAGTGGGCCGATGAAGGTAACTCCAATCGTTAGTCCAGATACAAGCCTCCAAGGTATCCTTTATTGTATTAATGCTGCAAAATACACCCTCGATATCCAGATTCCATATTTCACGAATGTTGGGGACACTGGTTCAGTTGACCAAATCATCGATGCCATTCTAGCAGCTCGAGCCAGAGGTGTAACAGTTAGAGTGATCTCAGAGGAATCATACGATTGGGACTTAGTGGAAGTCATCTTCATCGAACATGGGATTCCGATTACTTGGCATGATACTAGATGGTTCACTGCAAATCATAACAAAGGGATTATTGTTGATGGAAAGATTGTACTTGTAAGTAGCATAAATTATAGTGAGGGCAGCATCAACGAGAATCGAGAAGCTGGTATCATTATTGAAAACGAAGAAGTAGCTCAGTGGTTCCAAGAAATCTATGACTTTGATTGGGGAATTGCAGATGGAGATTCCATGAACAAGACGAATCTC
>JAEORG010000469.1 GCA_016841005.1 Candidatus Thorarchaeota archaeon
ATTCTTTCTGAGTTATGTGGATTTGGTCCACAATTTCTTTCAATGGTCGTGGTTCTTGGTGCACCTTACAAGCCAAGTACAGGGTTGCTGCAATCATCTCTAGGATAGTACGACCACGAGTCAATCTCTTTCGAAGGGCTTTTCTGTAGATAACAGCGGAGGTTTCTCGAATTGAGTATGGGATACTCAATTGAGAGCTTATTCTGTGCAACTCGGTCATTGCGACTGCGAGATTGCGTTTGTCAGAAGAATGAACTTTGGTACGTATCTGCCATTTGCGTAATCTGTGAATCTGTGCTCTTCTAGTGGACGATAATTTCCTACCTGATGCATCGACATTCTGTCTACCGATAATGGTAGTTAGACCCTGATCAAACTTGCTCCAGTCGGTTGGGCCTCCTACACGTTGACGAGCATTTTGCTCATCTGCTGTAAAGGCACGCCATTCTGGACCCATGTCGATTGACCTGTCTGAAAGAACTAAACCACAGTCGGAGCAAATTACCTCTCCGCGTGTGTGATCGATGTACATAGTAGTTGAAGAACAAGAATTACAAACGTAGCTGGTCGTACCAGTGGACTCCTTCTGTTTTTTGGATTTCGCTTGTCTACTGGCCAGTCCAATCATCTCCCTGCAGTTCCACCGGGGGAAAGTAGAACTGCTATGAGCATTGTATACCGATGCTGCACCTCCTCATGGCGTATGATTCGATGCATCGTAGTGAAGGCGCATATGTTATTATTCTCTACATAGAGAACTGCTTTCCTGAGTCGGTAAAGTTATATAACCCTTTGCACGGTTTTGATAAATGTATATTTAATTAAAATAAATATTGATTATTTTTCATTCCGATACATCGTTTATATTCGATGTATCGATAATCGACATCTCAGGTAGGTAATAGGTTACGTTTTGAACAAAATTTCTACAACTATCAAACACTTTGCAAGTGTTAGAATATGCAGCGCATCTTTTATGAACAGTAATCACATGTTTATGACATATACGGAGAGGTCGTAGTGAAACAATCAGAAACCAACTCAAATCCATGGTCAACTTTCTTTGATGATGTGGCTATAATATTAGCAGAAGCTGCTTCAGTGGATATTGCCACTATTAAACAATTCATGGAGACCCCTCCTGATCCAAAATTAGGAGATGTTGCTACTACAATTTCATTTCATTTAGCAAAACAACTCAAGAAAAACCCGGTCCAGATTGCTGGAGAAATTGTGCATAAGTTGACACCGTTGATTGAGAAGACTATCCTTTTAGATAGGGTAGAATCGAAGGGGCCATACATTAACTTATTCTACAATAGAGCAGAATATGTTTCTCGAACAGTAAAATCAGTACGTAAGATGGGTCAAGAATATGGTCAGACTAAGGAGTTTGCTGGAAAGAGAGTTCTCATAGAATTCCCAGCTGTCAATCCTTCAAAACCATGGCATATTGGCCATACTAGAAATTCAGTACTTGGGGATACACTAGGAAATGTCCTCAAAGCAGTAGGCTATGATGTCACTAAATTGGATTATATCAATGACCTAGGTCTACAAATCGCTCAACTTGTTTGGAAATTGATGCAGATAGAAGGACATAATGTCGAGGCCAAGTATGATCAGTACTTGGGACATCTCTACGTTGAGGTCCAAGACGCATTTGAAAATGACAAGAAAGCAGAGGAGGAGATAAGAGAAGTATCACGACAATTAGAGGATCTCTCTTCTGATGCCGCAAAGGTTAGCCTTGAGATGGTTACAAACTGTCTGAAAGCCCAAAATCAGACTGCTTATAGATTAGGAATATATCATGACTACCAAATTTGGGAGAGTGCGATTGCACATAGTGGTCTTCTTGACGCGGCAAGAGAAATGATGCTTAAAGCTGAGAACATAGTTGTGTTAGAAGAGGGAGAGATGGCGGGATGTATCGTGGCGCGGTTGGATACAATTGATGAATTCAAGGATATGAGCAATCCTAACAAAGCGCTATTCCGATCAGATGGCACTCGAACATATACTGGAGCTGATGTTGCACTTCAGATGTGGAAATTTGGAATTCTCAAGGATCCATTCAAGTATCAGGTCTTTGAAACTCAGCCTAACGGTCAGGATGTCTACCGAACATCGCTTGAAGGAGAATCTCACGATTTGGGAAGATATGACTTCGTTTTCAACGTCATTGGTGCAGAACAAGCTCATCCACAACGACTGATCTACGCAATACTAGGAATATTGGGGTATCCACAACAAAGTGTAAATTCACATCATGTTGCGTATGAACATGTTGGTCTCGAAGAGGTAAGCTTCTCAGGTAGAAAAGGCACTTGGGTTGGGTATTCATGCGATGTGGTTCTAGATAGAGCATGTGAACTTGCACGAGAAGAAGTAGCAAAACGTAATGTAGATGAATCAGAGGAATTCAAAGATAAGGTTGCAGAACAGGTTGGAACTGGTGCAGTTCGATATTTTCTCTTAAATGCATCTCCAGATAGGCAGATAACTTTCAGATGGGATGAAGCCTTGGATTTCAATGGTGATGCGGCCCCATATTTACAATATTCTCATGCAAGAGCAACTAGGATAATCGAGAAGGGAGGAATGAATAGTGATACAGCAAACCTATCGCTTCTCACTCACGACGCTGAATTTGCTTTGGCAAAGGCAATCGCCAGATTTCCAGAGGAAGTTCTCGAAACAGCTACAGGACTGCAGAAGAATCCTCGTGGGACAAGTTTTCAATCAAACAAAATAACTACGTACTGTTACAACCTTGCAACCCTATTCAGCAAATTCTACGATAACTGTCCTGTACTAAAAGCTGAGACCGATATCAAGGCAGCAAGACTTGAACTTGTAAAGACATTCAGACGAACTATGGAAAATTGCCTAAGACTCATTGGTGTTCCTGCTATAGAACGGATGTAATCAGCCTGAAGTAATCTTGGCTGATTCGATGATAATAGATGGACTGATGACGGAGAATGTTGTTCTTACATCAGCTCCAATTCTCTGAATACGAAGAAGCAGGTCTCGCATATTGATACCAATCAGAGTACTCTTGACCGGATGCTGAATCTCACCGTTTTTAATGAGAAATCCCTCCATGACCATCGCGCTCAGATCACCTGTTGTCATGTTCGGTCTATCTCCAGTTCTTGTGCATAGAATTCCTTCATTGAGTTCACCAACCAAATCATCGAAGTCTCCACTCCCTTTCATAATTGTAAAGTTGGAGGCCGAGATTATTGGTACTCCAGCATATGAAGGTCTACTTGCATTTCCTGTATTGTCCACATTGTCCTTATTAGCTGTATATGAGTTATGAAGCAAAGCTTTGAGAATCCCATTTTCCAGAATTACTGTTTTTTGCGAGGGGTATCCTTCAGCATCAAATGATCTAGAACCAATACCATGCTCTAATACACCATCATCGATAATGTTCAATTCATCAGATGCAATCTTGGAACCGAAGTCATCAGAGATGTACGACCTACCATATTGTACTTCCTCTGCATTAATAGCACCAGCAAAGCCCCCACCGAGAATTGTACCAACAGCTAAAGGTGTAAACATCACAGGCATATCGCCACCTTCAACTGTTTTGCCACCTAAATTTCTAAGTGTCTTTTCAGAGGAGTTTGTACCAATCCATTCGGGATCAATATCTTTCAAGGTGCGTGAAATCTGATATTCAAAACTTGATGTCTGTTCCCCATCTGCTTTTATTGCAGGGTAACAGTACATCATGACAGAAGAGCTCTTTGCAGTATTGGATATTCCTAACGAATTGACAATCGCCTTTTTACCTGATGCCGCAGTCAGCTCTGCTTCAATTGCAACTTGCATATCACCCAATCTCTCTTTAGAGGCATCAACTGCACGTACAATCAAGTCCGCGGCATCCTCAGAAGCAAGCTCTTTCACCGCGTTATCATACAAACCAATAACAGAAGGATAAGTTCCTGAGAAAGAAGGTAAAGACACGAAATCAGAATCTGGAATCGAAGCTCTTGCCAATTTTACAGCTTTGATTGCTGCTTCTTCATAATCTGCTTTCTGAAGAGTTGTAACATACGCAAAACCAATTTGCTTGCCTATAACGGCTCGAATTCCAATTCCTGCATCATGCTTCTCTTCAGCTGCTTTTATCGCACTATTTTCAACTTCAATTGAGAACGATTTAGAAGACCCCGCAAATGCTTCAGCTTGATCAGCTCCGTTCTCTAAGGCCTTTTCAACTGCGAGTTCTGCTACATCGAGTAACTGATCCAAATTACATTCCTCCTACGGGAATATTACGGATTCGCGCATGTGGTCCGCCGCTCATATCGGGAATCATCTGCCCTGACTTCCCACATGTACCTGCATCCATCTCAAAATCGTTTGCAACGGCATCAACTTTTGCAAGAACCTCCAGAATTTGTCCTGCAAGGGATACATCCCTAACCATCTGTCCGACTTCTCCATCTTCAACCAGAAAACCATGACTTGCTTGAAACATGAACTGGCCTTTTGATGGCTCAGTATATCCATAGTTAAAATTGCAGAGCATAATTCCATGTTTAGTATCATGAATGAGTTCATCGACACTCCAATCGCCAGGTTCCATGAATGTGTTGCTCATTCGTGGCAGGGGAGGATGCATAAATGATTGAGCTCTCGCAGATCCATTTGGTGTCATATTTAATCGCGTAGCTGTTTCGAGACTGTGTAACAATTCAGTTAGAATTCCATCCTTCACTAGGTATCGTTTTCTCGTCTTAGTTCCTTCCCAATCATATACGAAGGACCCACGTTCACCTGCCATCGTTGGGTCGTCACTCAGGTTTAAATTATCAGGACCTACTCGCTTTCCCACTTTATCTTCCAGTACCGTTGTGTGGGCAGGCCAATTATCAGCCTCAACTGCATGACCAAAAGCCTCGTGAACCATAACACCATTCAGAACTGGGTCCATAACAACGTCATAATTTCCACCCTTTGCTGTTACAGAACTTAGAAGACTTATTGCATGCTCAGCTGCGGTAAGACCTATGTTTTGTGGTCCATCCTTGAGAAATTCCTCATATCCTCCTTTTACACCAATGGATTTGTAAGCTCGCTGTCTACTTGTGCCCTCTTTTGCTGTAGGTGCAGATATTATCCTTGGAAGCGAGTTTTCTATGTAAACAGTCGTCCCAAGGGAATTTGCTACATAAAGCTCAGTCCATAGGTCACCATATATTGTACGTGTATTCACAATGCGAGTGTCGAAATCTCTTGCTTGATCATCAATTGCTTTAACATAATTTACTTTATCCTCAATTGCAACATCATCGAAATGCATCTTGGGCTTCATAGTTACTTTATCGTTGTATGTAGGACCATCAATGGCAAATTTGTCTGCAACCTTCTCCTTTGTTGCTATTGCCAGTTTAGCAACAGAATTCCCTGTTTCGCTCATACCTTTTGGTGTCAGATCTGTTGTCTGAGCAAATGCCCAAGCCCCATCAACAAACGCTCTAATTCCTGCACCTCTCAAACGAGAAGCAATGGATTTCTTAGTTACGCCATCAGATATTTCGATAATTGTGGTGGTGGTATTCTCTATTCTGACATCAGAGAATGTCACGCCGGCTTTGATGGCCGCTTCAATGGCTGCTTGAGCAATGTCTTCCATAGTCGATGGGCTAATTTGCTTTGGATATAACTGATACGTACATGGCATTAATGAGAAATTCAATATTTACCCACTAATACGCACGTCATACACAGGTTATTCTTGGCTATAGTTGTGATAAGATGTGTATTGGAGGCCTTCACTTGAGAGAAGATTCGTTGCGACCATCTTGTCGTATTTGCAACACAAATAGAGCATCTCATTTATGTGAAGACTGCGGGGCGACTCTATGCTCCGACTGTCTTGAAACTAGAACCAGTCTGTACACGGTTTGCAACGAATGTCACCACAATCTTGGCGTACCTATACCTGGTGAAAATTTTGAGAAATGTCCCGAGTGCGAATCAGAAAGTTTAGGAAAAGGTCGTAGAGTAGAAGAAATTTGTGCACTCTGTCACTCCACTCGAATAATGAGTGTTGAAGAAAAGAGAAGAAGTCTTGCACAAGATCTTAGACAAGCTATCATGAACATCCACTATGGGCACACAAAACTGAGAGAATTCAATAACAGTATGGTTTCAGCAAAACGTCTACTAGTATCCTTGAGAATGGCAAGTTTCGTACACTATAACTGGCTGGAAGATAAAATTGAGAACATTCAGGGAGAAATCGTTGCTCTAAAGAATCGAATAACAAATCAAGCAGAAATTATCTCTAAGCAAATCGCAGCGGAAACGAAAGGTCTCATGGATTACACTCAGTGGTCTGCAACTCAATTCCCATTCATTGAGGGTGTAACTAATAGAGTTTCTCACATAAGTAATCAATACAAAGCAAATGTGGATGATGCACTAAAAGACACAAGATTCAAACTAGACGAAATAAAACGACAATTGGAGGGTCTCGATTATTATCGAAAGAAATTCGCCGGGTTCTACGAAGTTTCTGAACTCTCTGTAAACGAGCTTCCTGTTTGTGCACTTCCTGATATTCGAGTAACAGGGAGTGATTTTCTTAGACACGATAAAGCAACTGGAACACTCTACATAACCAATCGACGGCTAATCTTTGCAGCGGAAACTGGCATTGTTAGAAAGAAGATGGACATCCTTTTTGATTTTCCATTGCTTTACCTCAATTCAATTGAGGAGGATGGTAGAATTCGAAAAAGGTTAGTTCTGAAATTGAAGCAAGGAGAACTCAAAATTGCATCAAGTGATCAAACTCAAAAAGTCCTTCCAGATTATATTGAAATCGCTCGCAAATTTGACCGGTATATGCAGACAGATCTTCAACGTGTCAGAAAATTGGAACAGCAGAATCTAAATGTTAGCGATGTGCGAATGAAGATCGAAGGTCTGGTTCATTCATTATTATCTCCGGGTCCTCAGCCATATGAAAGCAGTTATTCAAAAACACCTCGAGGGTTCTATAGAACTCATGATTGGCAAGACCAAGGAGATAGAACATATCCCTACAATCAGAGAACATATACCACACCTGATTTTAGAGATGAACTTCGACGTGTTGTAGGGGATCAACCAAGATACGAGAGAAGGCAAGAATTCCTAAGGCAACCAAGAGAATCAGAGAGACGTCATAGGAATATTGCAGAACTTGATAGAGCTCTCTCAGAAACAGTAGAATTACTTCGAACAGGAAGAATCATTCCGGAGGATTTCATAAGACGTTATAGACTTCTAATGAGAGACTCCTACGAAGCAAGACGTGGTATGGACAGACAGCCAACAGATCCAATTGGTCCTCGTTGGTAATCTAAACACCTAGTTCTCTTTCGAGATTCTTGATTGCCTCTTCGAGTTTATCAGCTTCTGATATTGCAGGACTTGCTTCTGTTGATGGAGCCATTCCTGCTTCTCTATCAATCTCAGCCATAGCTGCAGCGATATCTTCGGAGGTGACATGTGCATCACCAGTTTGGTCGAACGCTTCACCAGTGATTCCACTTTCAATCTCAAATTCTTCGAGACGTCGAGCAATCTCATCTGCATTGTCAACCACCTTTGAAGCATCCGTTGCATCTCCTAGAAGACCAAGTATCTTTGCTACTTGCTCAAGAGCTTTGGATGCCTGAGCAGTTGATTGCGCTCTTGTAACATGGGCAAGTATCTTCAAAATCTGTAGTCGGGACCTATCAACTGATAATGCAAATCTACGGAAACGAATCATTTCAGTGGCGTAAGTCTTGTATGCCTCTAGGTTACCACTCTTTCGTGCCTTAATAGCGCGTGATTTTGTGTCGCGTTCTTCTTTCTCGAGCTTATTTCGCTGGCGCTCTAACTGTTTGGACAGAATGCGCAACTGACTTGTAACTTCATTGATATTGGGTTTTCGTCTACCCCATGAGAACGCTTTTCTCCATGAACTCAAAATCCTCACCAATCAGAATTGTATCTGTTTCATTTTGTTCAGTGTCATCAGCCCATTTAACACTTCGCAGACTGGTTATTTAAGACTAGATTATTCAAGCCGCGAGTCTTTAGGTATCGCTCTTCGAAGTTTCAGGATGCCCTTTATTTCCGATAGAGGAAATACACATACTCCAAGAAATAGTCCAATAATAGCTATTGTTCCAAGAGGACTAGTTGCAAATGTTCCATTATTAATCCAAAATATTAGCATATAGAATGTACACGGAATTATAAATGCGGGGAAACACGCCCAATCAGGAAGTGAATCAGCCTTTTTGCATTCTTCACTACAATAGAATCTATAATTCCTCATAAAGATCGATTTAGAGTCCCCATGATATCCTCTAACAATTCTCATTCCACACCAGTCACATGGAACCTTCACATCACCCATTTGATGGCTCTCCCATCCAATTTCCCAATTACACTTTATCCTCAAACATATTAAATCTGAGTCTTTCTAAGGGAATTTATATCTAACCTAGAGAACACCGAAGTTCTTAACAGTCTACAATCCAAAGCCACGTGAGGGAAAATGTCAGGTAATGGCGGAGACCGCGTTGATCAAGGTCTGAAGAATCTCTTAGACCGTGCAATAGAACTAGATAACAGGGGTATGAAGAAAGAGGCTTGCCAACACTATCTCAAAGCCAGCAAGATACTCATTATGCTATCAAACTCATCATCGTTACCCTCGGTTCGGAAACACTACCTGAAGAGAGCTCAGGAGTGTGTTGATAGAGTTCGTTTCATTTCTGGAATAAAGAAAGTTTCTAGTGGACCAGTTGAGGGTCTATCAACTCCAGTGAAGAGCGATTCAGCACCAGTAGCGCATTCAACTTCAGATAGACCCGCAGAGGCTATAGCAGACGAAGATGAAGACTCAAAGAAACTTCGAGAAATGATTGCTGATACTATCATCACTGAAAGACCCAATGTAAAGATGAGTGAGGTTGCGGGGCTAGAAGAAGCAAAACAAGCAATCAACGATGCGATTCTTGCACCTATGAAACATCCAGAACTGTTTAAGGGTAAAGCCAGGCAACCATGGAGGGGAATTCTTTTCTATGGGCCAGCAGGGTGTGGTAAAACTCTGGTTGCAAAAGCAGTAGCAACGGAAATTAATGCGACATTCTTCAATGTATCAGCTGCGAATATTGTCAGCAAATGGCTAGGAGAATCTGAACGTCTTGTGCGGAACCTCTTTGAAATGGCTAGAAAGAATCAACCTGCAATAATATTCATTGATGAGTTGGATTCTGTCGGGGTTGCTCGTTCAGGAGACGATGTTGGTGGTGAGCGACGGATGAAGACTCAGATCCTTACTGAAATGCAGGGATTAGCAAGTAATGCAGAGGATCGAGTGACTGTAATAGGGGCAACTAATCTTCCATGGGAACTAGATTTCGCTATTAGATCGCGTTTCGAAAAACGAATACAAGTGCCACTGCCCGATAAGATGGCTCGTAAGAGAATATTCGAAATCCATATGGAAGATGTAGCAATCGCACCTGAGGTTGATTATGGTGAGTTAGCAGATCTTAGTGAAGGGTATAGTGGAAGAGACCTTAGTATAGTGTGCAAGGAGGCAGCGATGGAGCCAATCAGAGAACTCCAAGTGTCAGGAAGAATGGACGAAGAAGAGGAAATATTGGAACTTCGTGCTGTATCAAGAGAGGATTTCCTTGATGCAATAGAGAACATTCGTCCAGCCACATCACCTGAGGATCTGAAAAGGTACACAGACTGGGCGGAGGGTTCCTAGGCCTTGGCCATGAAGGAGAAACGCAAAGAGAAAAAGGCCAAGACCAAGGTAGAAACCAAACCTGAAGAGGAAGAGGTCAAAGATCAAGTCATAATCCAAGAAAGTGTTGCTGAGAAGGAACTTCAACCTCATCGTCCAGAGGTAGTGATAAAATCAGATGCTGGGGAAGCTGCAATTGAAGCGCAACAGTCAACAGACATAGAAGAAGAAACTGAATCTCATAGCGATACTACAGAAGTTATCCTTCCTCAATGGGGAAACTCTACTCAGTCGGAATGGATGTATCATATTCCACCTAGGGAGGAAGATAAGGCTCTTTGGGCAGAAGAATGGGGTGATTTCCTTTTAGAATGGGCTCAGGAAAATGGTGTCCATGTACTTTCTATTTCTGCATTTCTTGATGAACCTCCTTTCAACGAGATGCTCGGAAAAGTTGATGCATTTCGAATGATTGGTGATGCGCTTGTCAAGAAAGAAGTTGCTGATTGGCTAGATAGAGGAAGGAAACAACTCCGAGTATACTGGCGTCCTCTAGAAGAATGGGCGGACATTGTATATGAATGGGCACTTAAGACGGGAAACTTGCTGCTTGACTTGAAATCAATTGTCATACAAGAATCAGGAGAAGAATTCGCTAAATTGCCTGAGCGGGACATAGGAATTGTCTTAGGATTTATCGTTGAGAAAGAATTAGCTGTATGGGTTGACAAGAAAAGATACGCAATCAAAATAGAAATTTAATTTAATAAGACGAACCAGTTTATCGTCCTTATGTACCGTTCTCATGTGCACCTCGTGATCGCAATCCAGGGAAATAGTATCGACCACCAGTACTAAATCGGATATCCGCTTTTGCCATTCCGACCTCTACCAAGCTATTCAGCACTTGTCGTGCATGCTCCTCAGACCACTTTAGTTGCATCATTATTTCTTCGACTGATGTGTACCCCTTTAGAGCTGCCAGATTGACAATATCAGCTTGATCACCTCTGAGTTCTAATGGTCTTAGCTCAACCACCTTGACCCCACCTCTTAGATTCCTAATTCCTGGAATAAGTCCATGCTCGGATACTCTGTTTACTGCTTCGATTACATCATTGTAACTAACAGACTTGAATTGTGGTACTCGTTTGACCACCTCAACTATCAACTCTGCAAGACCCATTAATCCCTCAGAAGAATGGATAGTGGCTATATCCAAGACAGCAAGTCCAAGTTGGTCATAATATTCATCTAGAGTGAGACCATTAAGTGCAGTCTGAGGTCTCCTTTCAAACAGACTAAGAAGACTAGAAGCATCTGGGAAATTCTCGGTGATTCGCTCATTATCAAGAAATGCAGCAATATCCAATCCTATTCTTCGGAGCTCTTCTATCTGAGTCTTGACTTCGTGAACAAGTGCCTCAGATTCTTGATTATAAGAGCGAATATCAACCACACCAAGATCGTACATCTTCTTAAGCTGGTCTAGGGTAGCAATCGATGCGAAAAGCTCAGATTGGATGCCTTCATACATTTAGGACCATTTCCCTGATTTTCTATAGATACCACTAACTGGTAATATAGAAATCTCAGTATCTCCTTTAAGAGAGAGTATTACTCGATTTACTAATTCTTCTTGTTTGACCAAAAGAAATAATTCTTTTATTCTATGAAATGTGTAGGGGTTTCAATCAATGGGATTACTTGGAACTACTGCACCAATCTTGGTTGATATCAATCTGATTCTACAATATGTAACCTTGATTTTGCTTATTTCAGGCTATGCAAAACGTAACCATCGCAAAATTCACGGGTATATTATGATGAGCGTATTACTAATCACGTTGGGTACTACCTTAGTAATAATGGCACCCCGTTTATTAGGCACACTTGAGATATCTGGGCCAATTATAATCGGTCATGCACTCATTGGTATCTGTGCTATGTTATTTGGTACATTATTCAGCTTTAGATTCGTAACATCTGTTAGAGCAGGTAAACCATTACAATGTGGAACTAAGAATTTAATGCGACTAACTTTCATACTCTGGTTATTTCCCGTTATCTTTGGGACCGGTACATACCTAGTATTGTATCTGTGATTAAGGTGTAATCCTGTCTCTATCACGAGGTAGAAGGGTAGCTTCACGAATATTCTCAATACCAAGAAGTTGCATCGTCAAACGCTCTACTCCTAGTCCAAGGCCTCCATGGGGAGGAGCACCATATTTGAAGGGGTCGAGATAGAAACTAAATGCATCTGGATCAAATCCTTTCGCCTTGAATCTCTCAACAAGAAGATGATAGAGATGAATTCGTTGACCACCAGTTGTGATTTCCATTCCTTTGTATGTCAAG
Source organism: Candidatus Thorarchaeota archaeon (assembly GCA_016841005.1). The sequence continues at coordinate 12,143 of JAEORG010000469.1, forward strand.
TCAAAGCTCTCTGTCATTCCTTCATCAGTTAGACTGGGCATTGTATATGCGGGACGGAGTTCCAAGGGGTAGTGTGTGATGAATACCATCTCACTGCCTAACTTCTCAGGAAAAATCTCACCAAGAATTTTTTCTCCTTCGGGATCAATATCATCAGTAATAGCTAGATCCTTTCCCTCATCATTGAGAAGAGCTATTGCGTCCGCATATTTTATTCTTGGAAATGGAGGTTTTGGAATCTGTAGGTCAACTCCTAATAGCTCAAACTCTGTTTCAAGTTGCTTCTTTGTTTCTCTAAAAGAGTGGTAAAGCATCTGTTCCTCCATTTTCATAACATCTTCTACACCACTAATCCAAGCCATCTCAAAATCAAATGAAGTATATTCATTTACATGTCTTCGAGTGTTATGTTTCTCTGCTCTGAAAACTGGAGCAATTTCAAACACCCTTCCAAATCCTGCGAGGAGCATCAATTGTTTGTAAAACTGTGGGCTTTGTGCCAAGTAAGCCTTTTTGTCAAAATACTTAATCTCGAAGAGATTGGCTCCACCCTCTGTGGCCTCTGCCACAATTTTAGGAGTATGAATCTCAATGAAGTCATGTTCCTCCAAGTAATTCCTAGCATACCTAACAAGAGCGTGCTGTACTCGGAAGATAGCATTGATTGTTGGTTTTCTTAAGTCGAGAATGCGATAGTTGAGTCGTGTATCTAGTTCAATGTCTACCTTTCCCTCAACTACATCAATTGGAAGTCGCTCGGAGGTATTAATAATACGGATTTCTGTAGGAAGTATCTCTGCTCCTGTTTCTAATTGATTAGTTTCGACTACTTTCCCATGAACTGCAATTGCCATCTCAGGTTTCAATTTCCTAGCAATCTCAAAGACACTGGAAGAAACCTTAGCTTCGGGAAGTACGATTTGAACAGTTCCATGTTCATCCCTGAGGATGATGAATATTATTTTCCCCTTATCTCGCAGAATATGAACCCAACCAAGAAGGATAACATCCTGGTTTATAGTGAATTCATTGATCTCTGAACTGAAATGGGTTCGAGTATCTGTACCAATGGGTACGGTGCCTGTATTGTCATAATAGTTCATGGAACTCACCGTCAAAACTGGGTTCACTTGGCTATTTCATTTCATTATGAGGGTTTCGTAGTAGAAGAAATCGTTGCAAGAACAGAATTCAGTTGTTGTATCTGAAGACTCGATTCGTGGGAGAGACCCCACTAAGAACTATTGTCCTAGAGAGGCCTCCGTCTGCCCGGCTACATCGGTGATGATGTCAGCACATAGATCCGCTCCCTCGCGTCTTTCTCATGTTCTTCCTCCTCAATCAATCCAAGGTCCTTAAGTCTACTAAGACCATAGTTGACTGTACGAGGAGGAAGAAATGTACTGCTTATCAAATCCTGCCGGGACATCCGGCGTCGTCTCTTAAGAAGTACGTAGAGAAACTTTGCGGAGGGCGGCATGGCTAGAAATTCGCGCTGGGCAAACACGATCCCACCTAAGAGTTGTTGCCATGATATACTATACCTCCAGTAAGTTTTGATTGGGGTTGTAAGATTTACAGATAAGGGTTCGCTTTCAATCAACCCAGAACTCATAAGAGAAGCAACAGCAGTGTTTCAGTGGTGGTTTGAAGTTTGACATACAATCTTGAGATTCTTGATATTCGAGGTTATGATGGAAAAGATATATTGAATAATCTTCTAAAACAGACGAGTGGTCCGGGGCCAATTTCCATTATCTTTCCTGGCTTGCATTACAATGTAGACATGCCTCTCCTCTATTACAGTACTGGAGTTCTCCTCGAAGCTGGCCATAGCGTGTTGAGCGTAGATACACGTTATTCTCACAAGAAAGACTTCATGGAGGGATCAAGTCAAGAACGTTCAAAGTGGATGTTTGAAGATGCAAGCGCAGTATTCGAAGCAGTTTCGAAACTGGACGGATATGATCTGGCTGTTCTTGTTGGAAAATCTCTAGGTACGATTCAAACCGGCTATTTCGTTGAAAACTATAACATTATTCAGAATAGTAAAATGGTTTGGTTAACTCCTCTTCTAAAACAAGAATGGGTTGTCAAACAAATGACCACTCATAAAGGCAAATCACTCATTGTTATTGGATCTGCTGATCCCCACTATAATGATGAAATACTTGGAACGATTGTAAAAGTTGGAAGAAGTGAAGTGTTGACAGTCATCCAGGGAAATCATTCGCTAGATGTTCCCGGAGGCATTATTGAATCTATGAAACAGCTTACTGGTGTAATTAGCAAAATGAGAGAGTTTGTTAGGGAATGATTATTCATTAGGCTTACGAAGAATAAGTACCCATTCACCATGCATTCGTTCTTTTCGTGGAATTTTGATAAAATGTCGTATAAGTCCCGAAAAGAAACTTCTCTCCAGTTCAAACCCAATCTGCAAAGTCGCTATTTCAGATAGAATTTCATGTGAGTGTACAGCAATTCCACGAATCTGGTTGCTACCGATAGCTAAGCAATACCGTCCACCAGGACGAAGTACACGGAGAGTTTCTCTGAGTTGTTCCTTCATATCTTGAAAGAACTTGTATACTATGAAAGACCTTCGAGGATCAGATTCAAAGATTTTCTCTAGAAGTGGATCAAGACTTGATAGACCTGTATAGTGTAGGTTTTCATATTCGTGTTTATAGACCGTCTCTGTACCGATATAGTTACGTTTCAACTTAGAAAGAGGTTCATCCCCAATCATACTAAGCCAATACATTTCCAATTGGTGTGTTCTTGGATAATCAACCGCATTGATGTAAGGAGGCGATGTGACCGCTAGATCTACCGTGCCGTCTTCAATGCTCATTGATTTAGCAGCTTCTTGTTTGAGAATAACTACCTTCGGATTAATCATTTTGATGAAAGAGGATAGTTCCATCATTGATTCTACTTGCTTGACGAGTGCATTCCTAAATTTGATGAGAGTGTCTTTAGGTGCTATGTTCCTAATCGATTTTTTTCTTATCACAGTACGTGTGCAATGTGGATCTGCATTTGATACATCTCTTATTATGGATGAGAGAGCAACATGAAAGAAATCTCGAATTTCAGACTTTATACCTCTTGATACAAACTCATCTATTGCGTCCTTGATCATCCCTAGTTCCATGAGAACAAAAGGACGAAACCAATTGTCGCGATAGTTGAATTCGGGTATACTTGGCGAATATGTCGAATCTGACATAGTTTCTTCAATCCAATCTATTAGCAATTTTGAATACATTTGGAGTTCTTCATTTTCTATAGGACTAGTCTTGACGCATGTTATCAGTTGTGCCATTGGATCTATATCAACACCAATTGCGATTCGCTCTGCCAGCATCGATTCAAGCACTACAGTTCCACTGCCACACATTGGATCGAGCACAACCTCTCCTTTCCGAGAATACCTTTTGATTAGGTATCGTGGTAGTTCAGGAAAGAACTTTGCAGGAAATTTGTGGATACCATGTGTGAGATAGGATTGGTCCTTGCTGATAACTAGAATCTGAGCGAGATTAGGAATAGTGCGCTCTGGAGGAATGTCACCAATGAATTCAGTTTCATATTGTCCAGTAGTCATGTTCATTCCTCATGGGGGAGCACAACTTGTATTGGGATAAAACAGACCTCTGCCTATAATAATTCTAGTGGCGCCGAATTCGCGGCCCTAAAAGTTAACAATAGTACATTCCGTTGGTGTTAAATACATGTGTCTAACTTAACAATATTAACCCGGAGAATTATGATGCTGGATAACCTGAGGTATGCACGTCGTGATGCGGATTTAATTTGAAGCTTCAATGAAGCGAAATATCAGACGTCATACTTTTGGTAAAGCAAATCTCGCTGCGGGCTCTTAGATAACCACAAGTGTGGAGTGAACTCACAATGGCAGATCTAAAAGAAATAAGCAAATGGCTAGTAGTAATCGGTGGACTCCTTGGACTTCTTGAAGGTATTCTCAGAATCCTCGGATATGGAATATTTGGAGGAGGAATATTCATTCTTGATGGACTGATTATGGGTGTCATAGCGATAGTTCTAGCACTAATAGCTCTTGCTACTAGCGGAATTGTGAACATACCTGCATTGAAGTTTGATTACAACTGGATTGTATTAATAATTCTAGGTATTCTGATGTACATCTTTGGCTCTGGCCTTGGTGGAATTCTAATAATCTTAGGCGCAATCCTGATGCTAATCAAATAGAATGAAACACTCATGCTGAGGGAAAACGACCTTGGCATGAGTGCCATTCCTTTTGTTTTCAGTTATGCTGATTCTTCTGTGATGGCCTTGTCTAACCTACGGATGGCTTCATCAATATCATCGTGAGTGATGACATAACTAGGAGTAAATCTGATAACATTTTGACCTGAACCTAGCATCCAGAGATGTTGTTTCTGAACAGCATTCTTCACAATTCTGTCCCGTAGTTTTGGAGCTTTTGTCTTTGAACTCTTTTCCTTCACAAACTCCATGCCAATCATTAGGCCAAGACCACGTACATCTCCAACAACTTCATGTTTGTCTTTGAGTTCATCAAGCTGTTTCATCATATACAATCCATTCTCAGCATTTTTCTTGAGAAAATCATTATCTTCGATATGCTTGAGAACCCACAAAGCAATTAGTGCCATTCGTGGTTCAGCAGAAAATGTTTCAGAATGCCTTGTTTCGCCTGAAAACATTGGTGAGGGGCCAATTGATGCACCCATTGGATATCCGCCACCAAGAGCCTTAGCCATTGAGATATAATCTGGAACCACACCATGGTTCTCAATTGCACACCATTTTCCAGTCCTACCCATTCCTGCCTGTACTTCATCAGAGTGGAAGAAAGCCCCGTTGTCTTTGGCAATCTTGTATATTCCTTGTACCACATCAGATGGAGGAACAATGAGACCTCCCTCACCTGCAAGAGGTTCCATAACTACTGCAGCAATATCATTACCCTCAACCTGAAGTGCATACTCAAGGGTATCTAACACGTGGTTCTTGTAATCATCGTCAGTCATTCCCTTTGGTTTTCGATACATGTAGGGATACGGTACCCTGATTACATCAACACCTTGTGGGAATGTATTCTTGTGCCTGAAGTTGGTTGAGGTCAATGCTAAAGCATATCCTGTTCTGCCATGAAATGCGGGTCTAAATCCAACAAATCGCCGTCTGTTTGTGAGGTCCATTGCTGATTTCATACACCCTTCTACAGCACGACCTCCTGAAGTTGTAAAAGTAACATTCTTTCGATGACTTCCAGGAGTAATCTGAGCTAACTTCTCAGCTAAAAGAGTCTGAGGAATTGCATCAAAATCCATTCCTGGAAACTCATGAATTACATCCAAAATATCATTCTCAAACTCAAGAAGTGGTTTATACCTTAGACCGAAGGCTCGTACAGCTACACCTCCTGTGAGGTCTAAGTACTCTTGCCCTTCAACATCATAGATTTGGACACCTTCTCCACGAGTGTGATCAAGGCAACCGTATACGTCACGATCCTGTGTTGTGAGCGCGAGAGCTTCAGCTGCTCGATTTTTCCAATACTTATTGGTCATCTGTTTTGGAGTTACATCGAACCCTAGGTCCTTTAGAATCTGATAGTGTTTGTCGTTCATCCTATCCACTGTCCAATGAAAAGGCAGCCTGTCGCGTGACATGCACCATTATCTAATTTGTGTTGAAGGTACTAAATGCTATATCAATCAAAAAAGCATAAGGATAGATCCAATAATAACTAACACTCCGCCTAAAGTTCCACCTAACAGATATGATGCAACACCAAGCAGAAACAGGACGAAGAGATTCTTCTGGAGTTTGATTTGCGGGATGTTGAGAACCCCAAAGGTAGCTAGAGTAACTAGTGACAAGATAACCAGTAAGATTCCGACAATGAGATTATTCAGAGTACCTAATAATCCAAGTAAATCAAGAGATGGAAGAAAGGTGACTCCAACTCCAACATTTAGAAGGTAGAGTGCACCAAAAATGAATGTAACAACCGCTCCAAAGACAACCAGTAGTTGCCCCACCATATAAGTGTCGGAGCGGTCTTTTGTTTCCATCATATTTCCCTTGCACTATTATTTTCTTAAAATCAACAGGAGTCCTGCTAAGACTATCATAAATCCACACAGAGTATCTAAGCTCATTAACCAACCTAAAATATCTAACGAGAAGTTTCTCAGTAGGATGAAGATGATGAATAGACCAAATATGAATAGTGCTACACCAGACCTATGTAATTTCCAGTGTAGGAATCCTGCAGCATCGAATGACAAGATGACTAGGAGGATTAACACTATCGCTAATATTGCATTAATTAACGAATTGAGATCTCCACCAATCATACCATTGATATTAGTGATAAGAGCCTGAATAGCATATAGGAAAAGGACCAGTCCACCTAATGCCGTATAGCCTTTGGCAGCTCCTTCAGCTTGACAACCCATTATTTTAACCTCATAATTTGGTTGCGGAATGTACAGACAAGCGCCATATTAAGCTTCATCCTTTATGGAAGAGTACCCCTGTAATACATAGGGTTCTATTTCAAGAAATTCCAGTTCTTTATGATGTAATAGTCCAGGGTGGTAATTGATGAGATATCCAGACTATGAGGAACGACACCGAGATAGACCAGTCAGACTTGAGCGTACAGAAGGAACAATCATTATCGAAGGAAAGGCATATCCTGCCCGAGAAGTAGTTGAAGCGCTGGCTCAATCTGGATATTCAGAGATACGTTCTACGGGAGATGCTTTGATACTTGGTCGAAGGAAGATAGCTCCAATCTACAAATCGAGGCAAGAGAGAGCTATGGCTACGTTATGTCATGATAGTCTGTCATATTGTTGCCCATTATCAAAACGATGTGCAGAGCGAGATCGCGCACTAGAAATCCTTGGACTCACAAATGCAGATTACGAACATCTGAAGGGTGATTCTCATCACAAGTTCTTGGATGCATCAAAAGGAACATCGTCATCAGCCTATGACTGGGATCAGATTCCTCCGAGTAGAACTGCGAATCAACCAGCTTCGGATAGAGGATATGGGTCAGATGATTATAGAAGAGATTTTGACACATTAGACAGAGTACTTGATTCTCGTTCATCATCTCGAGATAGTCGCGATAACCCTTGGGCTAGTACCTCGAGTTCTCTGAGAGAGGAACAACAAATGGAATATGGAAGGAGAGGACCTTCTCCATTTACTGATGTTTCTAAAGATGGTTCATTGATGGAGGAGATGACACTCGCAACTCGCAATCTTGAAACCTCAGGTACTTGTAGAATTGGTTCAGACGCAAGTCTTGATGGAATAGGGTCCCTGTTTGCTCAAGGCGAGTTGAGTCCATTCAATGATGATGCAAAATCTGAAAATGATCGGCTAAGTTTCTGTTTCTCTTGTGGAAGAACATTTGAGCCAAATACTAAAGTCTGTCCGTATTGCGGAGCTCCACAATAGAATCCAATCAATAATTACCTATGGCAGATTCACGTCTTCGAGAGTAGTCGCTTGGATAGTGGAACGTAGAAACGATTCTGTCGATTCCTGCATCGAGAGCAAGTGCTTTGAGCTCTTGAACTTGATCAAGAGATGTAACACCCCATCTAAAGAGTGATGCACGACCACCGCGTCGAGTAAACTCATTTGTGAAGTATAAAGATTCTACAAGGTCTGTATATGCACTAGTTCCTTTCTCAGGCAACAAGGGAGACCATGGAAATAGATTGATGAGAACATTACCAGTAATCTCTCCAATCTTTGCATAGTCATATCCGTATTCTTTACTTCCACCTTCTGAAAGTCCTGTTTCGGGGTCTAACAATACTTCCACTGCAATCCGTAGTGGCTCCTCGCGTTCCGTAGCCTCATCAGCCTCACGGGCTGCGGCTTGAATAACATTAAGTCCTTGATGGACCTTCTCGCTTCTCCATTGATGCCACTTCTCGTGGTTTTCAGGCGTTTCAGTGATATAAGCATAAGAGAGCCTACTAGGCTCTTGATCTACGAGAGGGGCAAATTCTGCTCGACAGCGATCGCAGAAGCAGAAGTAATCGCGGATGAATCCCGTGCCAAATAGAAGAATCTCCTCGATGGGATATGATCCAAGCTCCTTGACGATCTCTGCACTGTATTCCCAGAATTCAGGTCTATTCGGGCAAATCTGATGTTCCATCCTCTGTCCTTTATCAGTCATAGAGATGTACTTGGGATCTCGAGAAAACCAAGTATCTGTATACATATCCATACCAATAACAGCCTTGATGCCAAGAGCGTGAGTCAATTCAACCCACTCTTCAAAGAACTGAACATTCTTTTCCTCCACCGGGGCAGTTCTGCTTGGGTAATTTGCATATCCAGTTGGCGCTTTCCCGACCATTCCTACGCCATCCATGTATGAAGCATATGTAGAAAGAAACTCTTTTGCAGACATCTCAACATCCTCGGGTTTGAGCATGATGACCATCTTTTGCATGAAGAATTCTCGAAAGTTGAGTCTGTTCATCTTTGTGGAGCCCCGTCACTGATTATGGAAATCGACTGGATGTTAGGTTGGTTCTTGCTCAGCGTTCGCTAAAAGGGTTTCTTCGTTAGACTCCCAAGGACTAAAAGAACTGGTCAAGGGTTGTAAAACCCATTAGACCGTCAAAGTCGAGACCAACAGCATCTAAAACCTGTTCGAAAACAGATTTGAGAGTATCAATGTATTTGTCTTTATCAATCCAATATCCCTGTTTCTTTGCGAGCTCTACTGGAAGAACACCCTCTCCATCCTTGGTCTTGATGTATTCTATCAAGCTTCCAGGAAGGGGGGGTTCAGTGAGCATTTGAGCGGCACGTACGTGCTGTGGTTTCACATCGCCATAACTATCAAGTCTTTTTGTCAGCTGTATACGAAAAGCAAGCTCTTCTGGAGAGTATTCTTCTTTCTTACCCTCTAAACGGTCCATTACCCGATAGACAATCTCACGGATTTCGTCTCGCGCTGTTTCAAATCCTTCATTACTATCTACCCTCGCTAAAACGTCAAGCATTTCTTTGAATGCATTCTGGACAAACAGAGGTGTGTTTCTCTTTTTACCACTGAGACCCTTCACTTCAACATATCCAGAGTCATAAACTCCAATGTAGTTCTTCTTCCTATCAGAGAGAGCGACATACTTGTACGTCTTCTCAACCTCAAGATCAATCCCAAGTTCTTTTCGAGACCACTCTACCATCTGTTTTTGTTGTTCTTGTGTAGGATTATCTAGAAAAACTGAATCTGTATCGCCATATAGGACTCGAACTCCCATTGATTCGGCCTTCTCCTTTGTACGGATTATAGCGTGTCGGCCATATGCAGTCACGCTCTCTGCAGCAGGCATGCAGAATAATTCGAAGTGTTGTGCCCCTGTAACTCCGTAAGATGCATTTACGAAAACCTTCAATGCCTTCTCGACAACAGTATTCCAAGCTCGAGTGTCTTGATCGAGAGTTTTATCCTTACTCTTTCCCTTGAACCAGTTTACTCTTGTATCTCTGAAGAAACCTATTGTTTCACTAATCATGCCCTTGTTTAGTGTACAAATCCAATGATCAGTTTCAGGAACTCTGTTCTCTGTTCCGTTCTTACATACTTCATGAGGACAATCAACAGTTTCGTAGCTGATGTTGTGAGTCTTCATAATTGTTGGATATAGACTTGCAAAGTCTAGTACAGTTGCATTAAAATGAACGCCGGGAACTGGATCAATGACTATTGCTCCTTTGAATGCTTTGTCCTTTATCATCGCCGCAGTTTGAGCAGTACTTGATTTGAGTAGTTCAATTTCATGTTGTTGGGGAATCAATGTTTTCCTTGACCTATGCTCTTGGCGAAAGAGTGATTGTATCCATGAGGATATACCAAATCGTGTTACATCTTCCATCGATAATCGTGAAATTCGCATTAGAAGGATGATCAATCGCAAAACAAGATTCTCATCGTACTGAGTGATTTGCATAGTAATTTTTGAATCTAACCAACAATAGTGCGCGAGTTCGTTGTAGGGCAAATCGTTGATGCTTGTACTAAGCTCGAGCTTACCAGCACCAAGTAGCCCTTGACCAATAGCTTCGAGGCTGTTTTGCTCATAAGCGCCAGAGAGTGCATAGAGTCTGATAGATGGATTCTTCAGAAATTTGTATAGATCAATATGAATTCCACCTTGAAGAAATGCGATATCCTGACGAATTCGTATCGGGCAATGCACATCAGTATCAATATTCAATCGTTTGGCTCTATTATAGAGATAGTTCAAGTCGAATGAATCTCCTACAAAGGATAGGACGACAGGATAGCTGTCTAAGACTCTAAACGCTTGGATTAACATCTCACTCTCGTCATCGAAATATACAATGTCTAGTTCTTTTGGATAGTCCTTTCCTTTGTTCCCAGTCGGATGTCCTTTTCTGCGAAGGACAAAACACTTGTTGAGATTCTCATTATCAGCAAGACCAATTGCAGTAACAGGTTGTTGAGCAAGAAGAGGATCTGGGATTCTATTCTCTACTGGTGCATATACTTCAATATCAACTGCTATGCGACGGATATCAGGGACTTCAGTAAAAAACATAGGGGTGAAACGATCGATGATGCGGTCGATTGCTTCCTCATCTCCAAAAGTGCTTTTGAACTCATTAATAATTGACTCATCTATTTTTGGTTCACAACGAATTAGATTACCATTTTCAATCATGTATGGAAGCCCTGTTACAAGGTCAAGGTCATATGAGAAACAGTTACGATACCTTATTGCAGATTCCCATGCATGGCTTTCCTTCTGCATATCTGGGGTGTGCTCAACTAAAAGATCGCGGATCGCTCCACTTGTCCCTCCAATACTGAGAGGGTCTTCAGCAAGAATCTTGGTCATCTTCCTCTTTTCATCTCGAAGAAGATCCTTTAGTTCTACAACTTCATTACCTGCATAACCTCTATGACTTCCCACCTTGTTTTGAACTACCTGAGGCGGGTAATCTGTGTAACAGTATGGTTTGTGTCCAGTGTTATCATACCAGAGTTTGATTTCCTTGCTAACAGGGTCATATAGTCGGAGTAATGCCTTCTTCACATTTCCCCCGACATAATCTACTGACAATAAATATGAAGGGGAAAGATTCTGAGGCGATTCGCGAAAACCAATCTTCTGTTTTTTCACTGGGGCTGAGATTGATTCAACAGACTCACGAATTGCATCTAATTCATCATAGTCAGTATCATCCTCTTCAGCCTCATTTTGATTATCATTATGTAAGCCTTGTTTTTCTACTTCCCTCTTTGTATCTGACTGCTTATTTTGTGGCTTACTCTTGGTTATAGGAGCTTTCTCACTATCAACTCCAAAAAAGTCCTCTAAGCTTGATTGATTCTCCTGCTCTTTGTTATCTTTTTCCAAGGTGCTTCAAATAACATGGTCTTGATTTTCCTGATAAGCACTTCCCAATATCCATAATATGTTCCTCCAACGCGCTTTTCATTAGGAACCGATGTTTACACACCAACATGGTATTAGTACAGAATACAGCTCCAAATCGAACCATTGTGGCAAGACTGGAGCCAGGAGAAGATATCTTGGAAACTCTCGAAAAGCTTGTTGTTGTAAACAGTATTCGAGCAGGTCATCTGTCTTTGATTGGAGCAGTAGCAAGTGCAACGTTAGGATATTTCGATAGAGAATCTCAGATATACAGAAGCTTTACGCTTAATGAGGACTTGGAGGTCACATCGTGTATAGGAAATATTGCACGGACGGTCGATGATAGACCAGTTGTTCATGCACATATGGCAGTTGCAAATGAAGATGGAACGACCTTCAGTGGACATTTGATGAATGGATGTGTTGTATCAGTAACAATTGAGGTCGTAATCACAATTCTTGACGGCGAACTAATACGAGATATTGATCCAGCTACTGGATTAAATCTGCTGAGGCTCAGTTAATTGCATTCTTCAATGCATTAGCAACTTTGTCAAGAATTTCTCTGGATGCCATTTCATCTCTATAGTTCTCTGGGAATTGAAATCTAAAATCATCACCTTCACTTCGAGGTATAGCATGAAAGTGTAGATGAGGAACCTCTTGCCCTGCTTCAGGTCCATTTGCCGCAACGTTTAGGATTCCTATTGGTCCATATACTCTGTGAATTCTTTGGGTTAGTTCTGCGAGTTTCCTTCCAAGATGTGCAGCGATATCTGGATCTACATCCAACAAGTTGGTAAAATGCTGTTTGGGAACTAACAGGGTATGTCCTTCTCGTATAGGAAATACGTCCATGAACGCAATACAATATTCATCTTCAAAAACTACAGAGGAGGGGATCTCACCCTTTACAATCCTACAGAAGATACAATCATCAGGAGACATGGAAATAAAGCATGTAATATACGAGATAAAATGTTCGAAAATAGAATAAGGGTTATCCCCAAAACTCTCATTAGTTGTTCTATGGAAAATACCCGTACCTGGGTCAGAAGGTGTGCTATTTGAGTGGACGAAGAACCCTTGTTTACTTTGACCAAACACAGAACGAGCGAGGTCGCCTAGATTCAACTTATTCAGAGCTTGCTACACTGCTGAAAGATAATGATTACGATGTTGAGCCATATACAGAGTTTATGATTCTACCAAAGAATCTTGAGAAGGCTCAGATTATTGTATTTGGCTGTCCTAATAGCTCTAAGTTAAGACAAGCAGAGATTGATGCACTCAAGAAATATGTAAGACAGGGCGGAGGTCTCTTCCTTCTCTCACTTTCTGGAGGAGATAGAGGACTTATGAACAACATGTCCACTGTGTCCAAGATGTTTGGAATTACTTTTGAGAATACTGCTGTGAAGGACGAGAGAAACAATGCAGGCCTTCCCACTATGCCACTGATTAAGGAGTTTACAAATCATCCACTAACAAGTGATGTAAATGACATCTTGGTACCTTCAGCTTGTACACTGAAGGTTACTGAGAAAGCATCAGTTGTTGCAAAAACATCCGACACAGCAGATCCACCTAGTCAACCGGTGATTGCCGCTGCTCAGTTTGGGAATGGGAGAGTCATATGTGCGGGTAGTTACGAAGTCTTCCGTAGGGGTGGTGGACTCAAACATAAGGGGAATGTCAAATTTGCACTAAATGCATTTAGGTGGCTACGTGGCATTTCCTTGGAAGTTCCAATTGATGAGGCAGAAGAAGAAACTGCTGAAGTTGTTGTGACAAGTAGAAAAAGGAACGTTCAGAAGGAACCTGCTGAATCGAAAGAAATGGAACAGACATTGCGAAGACTAGTGAATGCAGTTTTCGATCTTCAGAAGGATATTGAGAAGATTAGTGGCAAAATATCCTCTGTTGAGAAAAGCATTGAAAATCTCAGGGATCAATTCCAAGATTTTGCAGAGAAGACTCAGGACCAACTTGGCGTAATGATACCTGCAAAGCAGTGTCAGACGGAAGAAGAAAATCAAGCAGAAGATTTAGAGAAGGATATCAAGTCTCTAAAAGCAGAATTGAAATCGATTGAGCAACTTAAGGATCATATCGACCAGCGACATTCTTCAGGTGCTATGCCACGAGACACCTACGATGAGCAAGTGGAAAAATTAGAAGAACGTGCTGAGAACCTCGTCAATAAAATACAGAAGAAGGAAAAGGAATTAGCAGAACTTCTTCAATGAACGATGATTTCACCATCAAGAGTGACTCTAGTTCCTAAATAGATGGAGCTTAGATGCTCTATCCGTAAAGGTACCTTTGAACCATCTATCTCAAGTTCTATTTCATGCGTGAGAGAAGAAAGAGGTTCCTCATCCTCAGACCAAATACGAGCAGAGTTCTCTGATACAATTTCATTGTTAATTATCACTCGGGACTGTAATACTTTGATTTTTCGAAAGATCTGATCAAGGGCTCCAATGAATTCGATTCGTATTTCTTGTCCGCCGAGAGTAAATGTCTTTGACTGACTTGGGCCTCTTGAGTTTCGTATGGCAAGAAGACGCTTTGAAACTGGTTCCCCTCTTGCCTTGATATTTTTCATAACCCAACCTCCCGGAGAGTTCAGCAATCTCCAAAAAGTTCCGATTTGGGGAGCTAGTATGTATCCTAGTATAATTAGAATCACGCAGAATAGGTAGACAGTTCTTGGAGGGATGATGATAGAAAGTGAGAGAAGAATTGGAAGCCACAGCATCGAGAAGGAGAAAGGAACTGATTCATTTTCGCTTGTGACCATTTTCGAAGAGGCAAATATCGAGAAGAAGGGGGCAAATAGAGTGAAATAATACTTGTACACTCCGCGAGGTCCGAGAAGGTGAACAAAAAGCATCAGAATCATCGTCATAAATAGCAAACGGCGCATATAGTAGATTGATCGATTTTTTTCACGTTTCTGCATGAACATAAGACCCATAATAAGTACGGTACTAAAAGTCAGGAGAAAACCATAGTATACAATGAAATCCATAATTTGTGCAAGTTCTGGTAATCCTGCGGCAACAGGTAAAACTTGAAGACGCATGGGACTACCATAACCAGGTAATTCTGTAAATGACTCGAGCGGAAATCCACCAGCTGCTAGTGAGAGATTACGAAACATGCCAGGTGTGGCTAGAATAAATGGAAACAGAACTGCAATCCCATATGCGATGACTAGAACAACACTGACGCTGAATCCTCGGAGATCAAAATAATCCGAAATGCTCTGCATTAGAGGTTTCTTTGGATGTTGCATATCTTTGTTGGAGTTGCTGTCTGAAACAGAAGAAGCAGTGGTACTGGGTTTGACTAACAGATATACAACCAAAGGAATACCAAGGAACCAGGCAGTTTGTTTGAATAATGCCGCAGAAACAATTAGAATTGTACCAGAATGTTTTCTTCCTTTTACTAGCGCATAGAATCCTGTGAAGAAGAAGAATATGAAGGGAGCTGGATTGAGCCATGCAAAGACTGTGTGATAGAGCACGTTTGGGCTCAAGAGATATGTCAATGCTGCAGCTTCCCCAACATGTCGGTTCTTGGAGAGTTCCTTGCCCAGTCCAAACACAGGTAAAGCTGTCAAGTAACCAAATGAAACTAGTATTAGCCCTATACCCCAATCATCTACAGGTAACGCGATTCCAGCAGCGTAGAGGTATGCATAAAATGGGGGAAAAATGAATGCACCATTTTCATTAGCATAGCCATCAAGGACAATAGACCCAAAGCCAGGATCATATGGCATCACACCTCGTAGAAAATTATGACCCCAATGAACATAGTAGAATGAATAGTCCGTATATCCTTCCAATTGCACTGTGGCTGTATAGCCAAACAAATCAAAAGTATCGTTACCTAACCAGACCCCTCTGGTTCGCCACAAATTAGAGTTCAAATAATCTGTAACTGCTAAGTCAAAAATCGTTGCCCAGAGAACGAATCCAAATATCATGATAACAATGAGAATTATGTGATCGTAGAGAAACTTGATGACTCGGTCTTCTCTAGGCAATTGCGTCATAATTCGAGGGATTGAGTCCCTACTGATTAATACTTTCCCTCTCAGTAATCTCTACTCATCAGCATCAAGAAGCAGTTGAGCAGAACTTGAATTTCCAGACTTAGAAACCTCAATCACTGGAACTCCTTCCCAAGACTGCATATCCGTGTGAGTTATCAGCATAATTTGCTGAAATGATTGATCATTGATTAAATTCTGAACAACTGAAGTTCTTCGACTCTTATCGAGCCCCCCGAGTGGTTCATCTAGAAGGACACATCGTATCTTGGGAGAAAGCGCAGGACTGTCTTTGAGTGGCCGAATCGCACTCATTGTTCTGCTAATCCCTAGTCTTATTCCTAAACTAACTGCTGTGCGATCACCAAAACTGAGTTGTGATGTCTTTTTAATCGCATTATCTCGCTGATCCTTTACCTTAATGACTAGTCCAGCTCCTCCTCGACCCTTTGCCTTCGTGGGTACTAAATCGACACCTGAATATTGATCATTGGTAAAAGATCTCACATAGGGATTTGTCGCTCCACGTACGATACCAATCAATCTCTTTTGAATAACATAGTCAGCGAGAAACCCACTTACGAGTTTTCTACGAACATATTGAGTGTGTTGATGAATGGATTTGAGTTTCTCAATTTCCGCTCCAAGTTCTTTCATAGTAATAATATCATCATTTAATTTCTTTACCAACTTTTCTTCTTCTATGATATTATCCTCCATTGTGCCAGACTCTCTTTGTAACGAATCAAATTTTGTTCTCAATTCGATTAGTTTACGATGCAACTCACCAATATCCTTGACATCATGTTTCTTCAGAAGTGTATCAATATCCTTGGTTCCAGCCTTTGCAATGCCCTCTTTTAATGACGATAGAGAATTATCTAATGCTTCCTGAGCAGAATCAACATCTTTTTGGCTTTTTACAAATCGTTCAACTGCATCTATTGTTTTATTGAGATCCAAGTTTTTCTCTTCAAGAGATTTAGATTCAGCGAAGACCTCAGATCGTTCATTTTTCAATGCATCAGCTCGTTTCAGAGCTTCCTTAATAGTTAATTTGTAATTACGAATAATATCATCACGTTCAGTTTTTGTCATAGGCTTTGAGCAAGTTGGACATTTGGCTTCGTCAGAACCTTCCAATGTTTCATATGCTTTCTGTAATCGTTTCCCTTCTCCCAGAAGAGAACCTACTTCAAAATCAATTTCCTGAAGTTTTTCCTCCATCTCTGTTTTACTTGTCTTTATCTTTTCAATAGTTTTCTTTAATGAGGCCATTCTCGCTACTACAACTTCCTCTTCAGGTGTGAGTAATCCAGCCTCCTCAAGATTTTCGTCCCTAGTTCTAGTTGCTCTTTCGAATTCGACTTTTGCCTTATCCAAACTCTGATTTAATTCATTTAATTGCTCAATCATATCTGAATCTGGTAGCTTCTTGATTGCTTTTTCAATATCTGATGCTTCTTTCTTGATTTTCTTCAGGGTTTCTCTCTGGGATTCTATTTTAGTTTCTGTTTCGTCTATCTGTTGATGAATATGTTCGGGTTTTCTATAATCATCTTCCAATGCCTTAGTTCTTGTCGATAGGTCAGATTCAAGATATTCCAATTGATCGGTCATCTCTTCAAGTAGATCGAGATTGTATATCTTCACCAATGTTTCCCTCAATTCAGAGGGAGGTGCATTGGCAATAAGAGCAACTTCTCCTTGTTTAACAAGAAGTGTGTTCAATGCCTGTTTTGAACTAATATTTAGAATGGATTCGATCTCTCGTCCGACAGTGTTGGTTTTATCTGCGGTCCTTTTCCAAACTCCGTTAGTCCAAGTAAAAAGAATCGCCTTCATACCAGAAGCGGAGTCATATGACCGCTCAATCTTGTATCTATCACCTGCAACCTCGAATGTCATTGTGACTTCACAAGATACAGAACCAAATCTGACAAGCTCATCATTTGTGAGATCTACAACTGTAGGTCCCCACAGTGCCCATAGGATAGCTTCAAAGAGAGATGATTTTCCAGTAGAGTTTGGACCTTTTATCAGAATGAGACCATTAGGAAATTCGCCCTGGTCTGGTAGGCTAAGATTCTTGAAGGGTTTGAAATTCTGAATGTTCAAAGTCAGAATTTTCAGTTTGAATCATCCTCCGTTACTGATTCATAGTTCAATTTTATTTCGTCTTGTGAAACACTTTTTTTCAAGGCAGAAACAGCAATTTTTGTAAGCATGGATGATTGGTATTGCTCATCTATAGTTACTGTTTCCAAGTATTCTAGAAAGTCCTTCTCTGGATCTTCTATGAGATATTCACTCTCAATTTCAGGATACGCCGCAGGATCATGTTCAGTTGTTGGTAGCTTGACGGTCCATACAAATTGAGCAATATTATAGCTAGAGTCGCGTTCCAGTAGATCTAAACGTTTTGATTCCATTGCAACACTGAGGTCCAAGTTGTTGATGTTCAATGATGAGCCTTCGAATACAATACGAATTCTCGCTGCAGTAGTTGGTTCCCAATTGGTCTTCAAACCAGACGAATCAAGCAAATTATCAACCTTTTCTACTACTGATTCAATAGTGTCGTCAGATGCAATTGTTATCTTCTCATTAAGCACAGGACGTGTAAACTCGAGAAGATGAGGGGTTATCTCTACCTCGTGTTCCTCAGTAATATCAATCATAAGGTAGCCTTTGTCATGTTTAATCTCATCAAATCTCCATCTCTCTGGAGATCCAGCATACCAGGCATTCTTTGCATGTTTGTGTTGATGATGATCATGGCCTAATGCAATATAGTCATAGGGTAGACTGAAAATCTCTGAGAATAGGGTCTTATCCAAATTCATCCCATGTGCAACTGCTACAGAGATTCGTTTGCTGTTGGGTTTTTGATGAGTTGTAATCCAATCGCTGAAAGTTTCTACAAGATTCGCAGATTCCAAGACATTGTGTTCTATGAAAGGGAAGCAATATACATCCAATTTTTCGAATTTCTTTACCAGAGGTTCCTCAGTAAAGAGAGCATGCTTGAGATTTTGTTGAGTTGCTACTTCTATCCCAGGAACAGCAAGCTTCAACGTATCAAGAAGTGAAACCTCAAGAGTTCGATAGAGGCCGTGATTTCCTTCGATAATTAGAACAGGTATCCCTGTGTTCTCTATAAAATTCTTCAACACAGATATCGCGGTTTCTTGTGCAACAGGAGGCGGTTGAGTAGGATTCTTTTCCCACGGAGAATTATAGAGATCTCCTGAATGTATCACAAGATCTACCGGAGGTTCAGATGATGCAATTAAATCAAATAATTCTGAGAACCGCTCATAGTAATCATTCTCGAGTAAACGAGTACGCATCTCAACGCCCCATACATTCTGCTTAACACCTTGACCAGGTCGGGCTCCAAGGTGAGTGTCAGAAATATGCGCTATACGTACTACCATTCAGATTCCCTCAAATCACATGTTTCTCTTTGTGTTTATTAGATGCAGAGGATTTGTAATTCCCCTTATCCCGCTCAAAGACTTTATCGTAGAGCGGAATTTTAACTGGTAATGGCAACTCTCTGTAAGAAGCTGTCAGGATTGCCTCGCCTCTAGCCATGACTCGAAATTCATTCTCAAACCCTGCAATGTTTACACTTGCATTCTCAATACATGCACGAATTTCTCTCTCGCTTCCCAATCGGAGATTGATTTCAGTATTCATTTGTGAGAGGATTACATTGTCAAGAACACTGACCTGCTGACTAACGACTAATAGCCCAATATTGAATTTTCGTCCTTGCCTAGAAATATCTTTGAAAATCGATTGCCCCTTCATCAAGTCTGGATTAAGGATAGATGGTGCCTCTTCAACAGTGACCTGAATTACAGGAAGGTCTCTGGGGTCTTTTACTGGACTCTGATCCTCATTACCAGATTTGCTATAGAATGCCCGTGCCTTTGCCCGGATTTTTGTGAAGAATGATGGAGGTAATCTAAGTTTAGCTTGTCGTTCAAAGTCCCCAAGATTTCCACTACTTTTCAATGCACGACGTACATCTGAGATTGACCGAGTAACAACTGTTGTTAGCAGGAACTGTTCCCTATCACTCATAAGACTGGTGTTAGCAACAAGGATTCTCCCAGTTTCCATTGCCTCATAGATATCAGATAGGATTGAAGTTCCACTGTCAATAAAAATCGGGCTTCTAATCAGAAATCTCAGCCTTCTTTGAACACCTCTTAAAGTTCCCTGTGGAGTCCCATCTGGGTCTTTATCCATGTTTACTATCTCTGAAATCCAATTTTCTCCATGTTGACCATGGACGGATTCAATAAATGATACCATTTGAGTTGAAAATTCCATAATCGAGAAAAGATCACGTGGCTGGATCTCGTTCCATGATATACGTATCTCCTTAGCATATCTCCTAATCTCTCGTGTCGTCGCATTCAAGTAGGGAGTTAGATAATAGTAATTCCCTAGGACATCTTTACGGGTTGTAGCGTCCATTGCTTCGACTACATCTTGAATTCCGTATTTGTCTACCCCTTTCGCAAATTCATCATGAGGATCAATACAGAAAGCAGAGATTCTTGGGACGTTCGAGTTTCCAGCTTGTATCGAGAGGAAGTTTGTATCAATCATCGATTTTACCAGAACCATCATCAAATTACTCTTACCTGAACCAGTTGACCCAAAGATTCCAACATGCATTGGAAGGAATTTGGCAGGTATAATGACCGGAACATCAAGAGCCTCCTCACCAATTTGTAAGTCTCCAATGTAGACCTCACCATCAGTCTGACTCTTTAACATCTCACGAACAGGTCTGTCAGAGGTCCCCGGGATAGGACGATAAACATCAGCAAGATGATCGGGAAGTCGACGAGGGGACCTAAAAGTCCAATCACCATCTATCTTCTCTGCATACCCTAACATCTTACCATCAACTGACAACAACATGTTCCTCTCAATTCCAGAGAGATACGAATCACCTTCAACCATCAGAGTTCCAGCAACCCGGGACATATCATCTACTTGACGGAGATAGTTTTGAAGACCTAATACACGGAAGAAGAAGACCCGTTCATGACCGTCTCTGCAAGAGTATATCATAAATATCTCACCAACACTCACATCACGGTTACTGCCCATTATTCCAAGCATTGTTTGATTACCAACGCCAACTTTCCCATAATGTTCGCCAAGTTCATCTTTATTCAATGTCATCGTATTTTTCCTCATTTCGTTACAGATTATAGTCCTCTCGCAGAGGCGTAGTTTTTCTCAACTCCTGACCCATGCTACGGAGGATGTCTTCAACAATCTCTCTTGCTAAACGGACATCTTCATAACTTATCTTACAGGTTTCATGTGCAAGTCCTAAAGCAACTGGGTATCCATACCACCGAGCGTCTCTTGACATGAATTCTAAATCTCTGAATAATTCCTTTTCATTATCTCGTGTCGCCTTTGGGTTATTAGGTACGAAGATGTTCTCTAGCCACCAAATTCTATCAAAGTCAACTCGGGAGGGTCGATTATCTCTTGAAAAACTGAAAAGATAAGGAACTGCTAGAGTCGGTGGTATGTAAGTGCGATCCTCATAAATGTGTAAGCCGCCACCAGGGTCTCCCTCAGTAGGTAAATGGCAAAACCACTTTGCGTGATCACCAAAATTATCGCGAGCCATCTTTGCTATTCTGTGTGCGAAAGGTATAGTATGATTCTTACTTACTGCTGCTACAATTACACCCTTCTTTCGAGCAAGTGTGCAAACGTCCCGAAGCATGAATCCGCTTGGCATCGAAGGATATTTTCGAACAAAGTGTAAAAAGACAGATAATGCACCATCTAGCAACAAATACTTTGGCTTGAGATTGCTATCCAAAACCTTTCTAGCGGCAGCCAATTCTGTTACGGTTCTAAGTTCATCATGGACAATTGGATTTGTAAGAAGTTGTTGTCGTGATATCAAACTCTTGATTTCTCTAAGATCATTTACATATTTTCCATAATCAAGTGATTTTCCAATATCAGATGTTGAATTGATACTTCCATTTGTAAAGTCCCTAAAGAATGGAAGAATAATTTCTCCTATATCTTTCAATGGATAGATACTTTCCAGAGATTCTGCAAGCTTCTCCTGCGCATCTCCTCTCACTCCTGAGTGCCAATGAGAGTCAAGATGTGGTTGTTCTCCAAGTTCACCCTCAATCATTTCTCGTTCGAGCGGCTCGAAATATTGACCAGCTGCACTGTTGGTACTAAGAACGATAGTGGATGAGCTAAGAAGGTGTACTCGTATATCATCAAGCGTGACAAGATTCGAGTTACCAGAACCATCAATAGCAGCGATTATGAAGTCATCATCTAAAATTACGTCAGAGGGATACGGTTCCACAGTATCAAGAAGTTCTTCTTTGATACGTACCTCATCCTTCGCAAATTCCTCCTCGTCTCTTCTGTCTTGCTGGTTCTTAATGTCGTTGAATGTTGCTTCTAAGATTCTTCTGAAGCCTTTGGTGAGAATCTTCTCTAACATAATACCCCTCTTCTGTTTCCGGAGAGTTCCGGTGGTGATGTGCTTCATATCTCCGTGCTGATTGACTCATAAAAACATAGCACTCGGAATGCAAGAGCAATGAATTTAGCCGTTTTTTCGCGCCAGCTGCAAATCGAAATTTAAAGAGGAAACATATGAGAAATTATTGTATTGTTTGGGAATTAGTGCCCAATTTGTTTTTAAGAAACAAAATTGGAAGTTGTGCTGCGCATGCCTGACTTGACCAAGTCAGGTGGGACTACGGGAAGTGGTTCACTGTTGAAGATGACTTACTATGGAAATACAACATTTCGAATGGAAGATGGTGACGTTTCCTTACTCATTAATCCGGGTATTGTAAACGGAGAACCAATCATCCCGAATGACCATGATGTTAGAGTCATCGTTGCCACAAATCACGCTGATGATGCACTTGGAAATGCAACTGAGATTGCAATCAATTCAAAAGCATGGATTCTAGGAAATGAAGCCACCATTCAGAAGGCTAGTGCTCAAGGTGGTAAATCATGGTTGCTTCATACTCTAAGACCTGAAGTACCTTATGAAATTCCTGGAATGAAATTAACCCCTTATTCACTTCAGCGACTTGATCTCGCAGGTGGAGGAAGATTTGAGAATCTTGGCTTACACATTGAGATTGGAAAAATGAAGATTGCATACCTAGGGGATACTGTCGTCCGAGGCCCCTTTGGCCAGCTTGAAACAGATATTCTAATTACGCCGGTCGGAGGTAATGATGTTTTTGAGGTCAAGGACGCAACAAGTCTATGTGTTGATTTACAACCTCGTCTTACAATTCCAATGAAGTGGACAGCTCCGGAGCAGCCCCAGAAA
The DNA here is from genome assembly GCA_016841005.1 of Candidatus Thorarchaeota archaeon. The sequence continues at coordinate 35,082 of JAEORG010000469.1, forward strand.
TTTTCGAAATATATTGACCAATTTGGAAGAGGAACAATACCTCTCATTCTTGAGCCTGGTCAAGAAGTAGATATTGAATGGGCAGCTGGAAATGAGTTTAGATACACAGTAAACTGATAACATCATCTCCCGAAAGTTCGGTGTAATATGAACAAATAGACAAATTACAAGATAAGTAGGTGACCATTATTGAGTGAGCAAAAATCGGTTATTATTGACCTTGAAGAAACCGAGAAAATTACCCTTGGCGAGTTTGGTGAACAAGCAAACGCAGAGGCATCAGGAGTACTCAGAGTAAAAAACACTTCAGACCGATGTAGAATCTGGAACGTCAAAGTGCTTGTTCCGTTAGGTCGTGAAGGAACAAATATTGATGATGATACCTTAGTAGCAGGGGAAGTCGATGCTGGAGGAAAGTGGGAATCGGGATATTCAATTGAAGTCGATGCGCCCATTGCTACATTAACTGAAGTGTACGACACCAATGGGAATATGGCCGCTGGTGACCCTAATTGGGCATATGTAATGAACAAAGACAATCCAGTAAAAATTACGCTCACTATAAAGAATGAAACAGACGGTCAATTGGACAATGTTGTTCTCAATAAGACAATGCCTCCAGAGCTTACCAATGTTGTAATAGATAGTACAAAGTCTGGAATTGCAGAATTTGATGAGGGAACAAGGCAAGTTGTCTGGAAGGATTTGGTCATCTATCCTAACGAAGATTCTGTACTAGTGATAAAAGCAAATGGTAGAGTGGAAGATACTGACATTAAAAATGCAGGTGAGATTGTTATAACATACAGAGGGGACAACCAACAGAGATCATCACTAAAGCCTGATATGACTGCACTTACTGAATTCCTCACCGGTATTGAAACTACTGAAACTGAGCCAAATGAATGGGAGTGCACCTTAGAATGCTCCAATGAGAGCGACTTGATGGTTCGTCTCGATAATGCTGATGTCTACCTGGTCCCCGAAGACGGGGGAGAAAAAATGAAGATGATCGAAGAGGTACCACATCTAGAGATGATTCCAGGTCAAGAGTGGAGTGCAAAATTCGAAGTCAGTAGTAAGTCACCTCCAAAATGCACTCAAGAGGTCATCTACACTCCAATGAACAAAATAAAACGCAGAGTGTTGGGTACTGTAAAGAAGATATCTCAACCAATACCTGTGGCTCACATTGTATATACCAAGGAGTTTGACCCTCCAGAAGTTAATAGTTTTGACAAGACACCTGTAGAGGTCAATATCGAGGTAAAGAACGCTGGAACCGCAAAATTCAATGATATTAAAATTGTCGACAACCTCCCAGATGATGTCATGCCTCCAAAGACTGAACACATCTCAGCGTGGGTTGCAGGTCAGGAATTTACAGGTGATTTTGAAATCATTGTTGACCCAGATGATCAAAATCCAGAAACACCTCATACGATGACATTTCATCTGAAGAATCTCAAGGATTCAGTTGGAGAACTAGAACCAGGTGCTTCTGTAAAGATCAATTATGCAATTATGGCTTGGAGGAATCGCCCCGAGAAGGAGTATCCGAGTCCAATTCAATGCTATGCAAATACTTACCCTGAAGGTCTCACTGCGGATGCGATCAGTGCAGAGGATACACACAAGATTGGAATTCTCTACAAGAAACGAAGTATTTCAGTTAAGAAAGCCATCAATAAAGGCGCTGGTGCCGGTGAATACATCATATTGATTGTTGCAGAGAATAAGGGAGAAGTTACAGTAGAAAATGTGAAAGTTACAGACTGGATTCCTGCGGGATTTTCATATGTGATAACTGATCCTGCAGAGGAAGAGCCGGTTGTGAGTTCTACTGCTGACGGGACCAATTTGGTTTGGAATTGGACACGGATGAATCCAAGTGACCAAAAGAAGTTACGAGTTACTGTTCGTGGTGAAGGCGAATATGAACGCCGAGAGCCAGAGGTAACAACCGATTAAATAATTGGAGAAGGGGATAGTTCCCCTTCAATACTCTATTTTTCTTATTCTTCTCCTTCCATTTCTTCAATTTCTGCTCTTATCTTTTCAAGCTCTTCATCAAGAACTTCAAGAGGCACGAAATCTCCTGCCTCTTCGATTGGATGGGTCGCAAGAGCATACAAAACATTGTATCCAGACAACGTTTCATGCAGTGCGTTTCCAATTTCGAGGATTGACTTGCTCAAATCTGCGTCCGTCATATCCTCATCAAGTTCATGAGTATATACAAAATCATATGCACCTCGAACTAGGGTAAAGCCCATATCGAGTAGCTTCATTATTACAGTTCCAGGTGAGGCACCTTCACTGTTGAACCATATTGATACGCGAGTGATGTATGTCATAGTATCGGTCCCACCAGTATAATGATGAAAAGACCTCATGTTTGCTATAAGGCTTTTCAAATCATCTAAGTCGTCTGTCACTGTGCACAAGTAGGGAAGTGTTTTCATGCTCAAGGCAATGTTTCCATTGTGTTTTACATCCACAGTCCAGATTATTCAGGTGTGAGGGATCCTGGGTTAGAGAAAAGTTCCTAATCTGATTTACAATTGTCTTGTCGCACAGACCACAATTATGAACACCCCGAGATTTTCCACCACCGACGGGATCACAGATTAAGTTAATCTCCTTCTTGAGAACAGACCATCCCTTGGATAATACCTCAACAAGAGTCCAGAGCCAAGCTGGACGATATTCACCTCTTTCCCATAATTCCTCGACCAGAGTTCTTTTTTGAACATTGACAGGATTTAACGAGATTGTACTGACACCAAGTGATTGACATTCTTGAATTGTGTCTATCGCATCCTGAAGTGCTCCTTTTTCTGTGAGAAATGGCGGTTTTAGGAGTACGTACGCCCGAATACCTATGTCATATTTTTTAGCGCGGTCTAAAGCGTCAGTGAAATCTTGAAGTGTGAACCCCTTGTTGACACAGATACCTCTTACCATATCATTACTACTTTCAAGACCGATACCTAACTCAATTCTTCTATCACCCAGAATAGTTCTGAGTTCTGACAAAATATCTTCTCTCACATATTCAGGTCTTGATTCAATTACAACTTCTTTCACCCTATCATCTTCAGAGATCAGTTTAAGAATGTCATTTCTCGCTTGGCTAGAAACTTCGTCTTCATCGAGAAAGCTACCACTGGTGTAAAGTTTTACAGAGAGCGGACCATTCCTAGATAGTCTATTAATCACATGTAAGTACTGCTGAACAATCTGTTCATCAGAGGGAGGTGTTTCTGATCCGTCAAGTAAATATGAACACATTGTACAACCTCCAGATTCTCCCCGAGCGTGTGAACAACCGACAGTTGACAGGATAATTGAGGTTGCTAATCCTATTGATTCACCAACTAGAGCTTGAGAAGTCCAAGAAGCAGCTGGGATTGAAAGATTCTTGATCTTCCGTCGTGAAATTGAATCCTTTCGTGCAGCGCCACTGAGAGTGTGAATTATGTCTTGCAAGAGGTTTAGTTCATTTCCATCCAAGTTATCACCCAGCCTTATGACGAATCTTCACAGCAATGCCGTTGTCAAAATCACACATTTCTTGACCTGACATTTCGCTTCGACCAGTGCCTATTATCTCGTCTGTGGTGTTTTTGACAATGACTTCATCTCCAGGTCGTATCCCATAATCTGCAGAGCTCACTCCTACTGCAAATAGTGTAGTACCTTCCAAAAGTGTTCCATCAAATTTCACCCAATAACTATTGATGGAAGCCAATCGTTGAGCTCCTTCAAGTGTGAGAGAGATTGTCCCATCAGTTCCTTTGTAGGCACAGATCTGAGTTCCCCTATCTCGTACAATAATGGTTCCATAGACCTTACCACCAATCTTCGAGTTCTTAGGAACTAATAAGTCTCCAGCACCATTGCCAAATTGATAATCTGCCGTAGCTCGTACTGTGTCCTCAAGTTGAGTCCTACAACTTTCAAGGTTTTTAATATTCACTAAATCGCTCAGAGTTTCTTCAAGAGTACTTAAGGAGGCTTTACTCGATGGGGATCCCTTATCTGCTGTATATATGATACTCTGTTTGATTCTATTTTCAGCCTTCTTTACTACTGATTGGTAACCACCTGAAACGTGTGCAATAATCACAATATCGTTATCGAACTTTTCAAGATGAGTTACTAATGCATTAGATGCAATAGAGATTTCTTCCTCATCCCAATCACCTGTTACAGGTATATCATAATTTGCTGCTGGATAGATACGCTCTAGTTCTCTTGGAACAATACCCAGAGGTGAAGTGATGATTGTTTCTGAAACCTGTCCTCGTCTATTACCTAGAACCCGATCAAGGGATTCAGAATATCTTCTATGGGTTTTCGAATCAGAATAGGGTTTCCTCGCCGAACAGGGAAGAAGCAGAACCAATTTCTTGTAAGCAGGTGGAGTGTATCTTTCTGCAACTTTTTCTCTAAACCTTCGAACTGGTGGAGAGTGATAAGATTCTGGACCAATGAGAGGGAGTTCACCAGAACCACCCGTAGATGTAAACTCTTCATAAAAGGAAAATAGTTGATTGTCTGTCTTTCTTAGAAGAGCAGTTACTGCAGGGTTAGAATGAGTGGCAGTTTCAGTCAACCAGCGAAGGCTTCTTTCAGACATAGCTTGAGTGGATTCAGAGAGTTGTGTTCTGTACATTGTAAGATTATGATTCAATAGGATGGATTCGATTTCTTGATGAGAAGTATTTTCTTCTAGTTTCTGACAGTCTTTGCAACCACAATAACGACCGGGTTGCCCCTTTACGATCTTTTCATTCTTCATTGGCCAAGTTCTTACAAGACGGTATGCAGATTCTTCTGCGTATCCAGCGTCTAAGATATCGAATCCTGAGTACACAAGCAGCGGTATCATACTCGGTCTAATCCTACCTAGTGCAATTGTTATCCAATTTCGGGGCAGGAGACTTCTAAGTCGAAGATTACTAAGATCCGCATCACCTAGTTCATCATTAAAGAGGAATGATGCTGCGTGAACACGTGAATTAACAAAGATAGGAACCATTTCTTCAAAGACTTCTGATGAGATTGAGGAGGGGATTCTGAGTACGTATTGATCGTTGCAGCCCCATTTATCTAGCATTTCTATTTGCTGTAACAGGACTTGTTTAGCAGCACTACTACTCAAACCAGGAATACCAGGTAGTGAAGGGGCTAAAACCAGAAATCTATCATTGATATCAGGTGGAAGTGAGAATTTCGGAGCCAATATAGTTCCTGTGGAGAGTATTAGTGGTTTCTGACCAACAATTAAATCTTCGGAATAAGATGTTGATTTTAGAGAGATATGAACGGAGTCCGTACTACCTAAGAGAGCTGGAGTTTCGAGGGAACGATTCTCAAACTGGATGGATCCTCTCCGAGCTGGACCGTCGTGACCACGCTTGACTAAGAATTTCACAAGTTAACTCTCCATTCAATCAAACAACAGGTTGATACCCAAGGTACTCGTTGGTATCTATCTCCGTTTCAACCTTCTCCTGTATCTTGCGAACACTTTCGAGAGCTCCGAAACGAAACAATGGTTGATTATTATTACCACACTGATATGAATAGGTGCATAGAGGACAACCATCAACAGTCTTGCAGTCACATTTCTCAAGAATTGTTTCAGTCCGTCGTAAGGCTTCTTCGAATCTTCTGAATAACAACTTCGAAGCACCATTTCCTCCGGGACTGCCATCATAGACAAAGATGTATCCAGAATCACCCATTGATACACCTCCAATCTCTCTCGCACTTCCTCCTGTCAGCATATC
>JAEORG010000470.1 GCA_016841005.1 Candidatus Thorarchaeota archaeon
CTGCAACGACGACCATTCCAATAATGAAGATAACACAGATTACTGCACCTATTTTGCAACAGCCTGACGTCGCGGACTGTTTCGGAGCTTGTTGATATGGCTCTGGACCAGGCATAGGGATTTCAGTCATGGTTAACCACAAACGCAATGTTGCATATTGTGCTTATTTCAACTTATGTTAGATATAGGCATCAACTGCTCGCATGATTATTATTAAATTCCACAAGGTGTAATATTGATTTTATGTCAAAACAAATAGCTGCTAGAGTTTTTGATGATCTGAAAAGTCTTAGTAAAAGTGAGAGAAAAGAAAAGATAGCTGAGTATCTAAAGACATCCACATTGGATTTCATTGGAGTCGAACTCCCTGATATTCATGCGACTGCGAAGCAGAACATCAAAGGACTAAAAACAGAACAATTACCTGAGCTTATGACTCAGCTTTGGAAAATTAGGACTTTTGAAACTCGAATAGCAGCTATCGATGTTCTGAAAGAGTATACAAAGAAAGGTTCAGTGGATATTGCCCTAGACTTTGCTGATAGATGGCTTGACGATGCAGACACATGGGGGATTGTCGACCCACTGTGTTCGCCTACAATTGGATCTATGATACTACGGAATTCAAAGGTAGAAGAAACTCTGAAATCATGGCGTAATTCTGACAATTTTTGGAGAAGACGAGCTTCTGTTTTGCCATTTCTCTATCTTACTCTGAAAACTCAACATAAGCCTGAGTTTAATGATATGATACTCGAAGCTGTTTCTCCTCATATATCAGATGAAGAATTCTTTGTCGGAAAAGCTGCTGGGTGGGTACTCCGAGAGCTGAGTAAAAGAGATCCCGTTCTTGTAAGAGAGTATTTTGATAGAAACAAAAATAGAATGACCAAACTTGTGATTAGAGAGGGCTTTAAGAAACTATGATTTGCTATCTCACCAAGTTTTCAAGGACTCTATTCTTCGCTGCTTCTGGAGTAACATTGCCTACTGAGATTTCCTCTACTTCATGAAATTTTCTAAATTCGTGCAATCCTCTCACCAGTCTCTCTATACCAGCAGTATCTTTCCAAAAATCATTTTCAAAGTATACCGATATTAACTCTAATCGATTTTCATTTCTGTAAACTTTCGCATCAACCCTTCCAACTATCTCGGACCCATCCAGAATAGGAAGAACATGATATCCATACTTACGCTGATCTGGTGGGACATAAGACTCTAGTTTGTAATCAAATCCCCAGATTTTGAGAGGGTAATGCCGCTCACGGATTATGTTATCAAAAGGACTAAGGAATTTAACCGGGTCTTCGGGTGAACCTGCCTCTATCTTCTGGAGCTTCTTGACATTTTTATTAAGCATATAATAATGGTCTTTGACGCCCTCAATCTTTACTTTTTCCAAGTTACCTTCCTTAACCATTTCATCCAAATAATCATCAATAGATGACTTTCGGTTATTCCATAAAAATAGGGTTGGCCACCGACCCAGATATGAGCGAATGTCTTGATAATTTCCAAGTCCAAGCGACCGAAGAGTTGTTTCAACCAAGAAACGTGCTACACCTGAATTATCCATTGGTGTCGTATCGATGTTAGATGGTAACACCCTCTCCGTCAAATCATAGAACTTTTGGAAATTCTTCCTAAATGCAATCATTATCTGTCCAGTATAATGTAGATATTGCATAGACCTGCTCTCTAGAGAGCCTCCCCATCCAAGATTCTGACCTTTGAAGTCAGAGCTCGAGGTCAGTCCATTCATTTTGATATATTCAAGAACTTCCCTTATGGTATCTTTCATTTTCACCCCAAATCTTTCATAGTACCCCTTGGATGTTGTCTTATTGTGTTCCATTTTCGTTGCATAGAAAGGATATGCCTCGATGGGAATCAGACATAGTGAATGGGACCAGTATTCAAACAGCTTGCCCTTCTCAAGATATTTCCAGACTTCCCCCTCTCTGTATCGAGGAAATCTGTTATATATTATCAAGTTTTGACTTCTCGTAACAACTGACATCGTATCAATCTGAATGTTATGAATTCTCTTCGCTACACTAAGAATTGATTTTGATTGCTGGTTTGTTCTAAGTCCCTGAATATCAAGAATGAACCTCTTTGCTGTTTCAGAAGAGACCTCAAGCATGAGGGCTACTATGAATTATGACTTTTGGCTGTTTCCTCTTGAGTAGATTCCTGTCGATGAGTATGCTGATATTAGAAGCCACGAAAATGCTTTGCCAACTTTTTTCCTGCTACTGCCAACTCATTCTTACGCTATCCCAATCTCTTAACGCCTTACTTAATTCTCCAAGATGCCACATGCTATGTCTCATAGTGTAGAGGAACTTGGCAAGACGCGATGGTTGCCACTCAGAGAAACCATCTGTGCCGAAAAGATCCTCACTCGAAAAGGACCTAAGTTTTGATTCCAGCTTAGATTTGATTTCTTCAAGATAATCAAGCATAATCTCCTTCTTGATTCTAGAAGCTGTCACCTCGGGGCTCTCTTTTTTCCATTCAACACCTCCAATTCGACTCCCCCACTTCATGATTTTTGGATCATCAGCACTGTAAAACTCAACTGTTTCGATTATGTGATACACCCTTTCAGAAAAGAACCATATATTCCGCCCCTTCGAATCGGCCCATGATCTCTCTATTGGTTCTATGCCTTTACTCCATTTGTCATCTGGGACTTTCATTATAGATTCTCGAAGCATTTTCCAACTAGAATCAAATTGATTTACCAAATGCTCAACTAGATTGTCATTATTTATCATTAATTATCTCACCGTACTTTCAATCTTTATCTATGACCTCGTGCTTTGGATAAAAGAAACCTGTTTCTTTCTCTCCTCCTCCCATTTCTTACGTTCCGCTCTTAATTGGAATAAGTCGACATCTTTGTAAATTAAATTCTCCTCTCCTCTCGGTATACTCCTCTCAATGCGTTCTCTCTCAGGAGTATAAATCAGTGAACCTCCAAATTCAGCTACATTGGCAAAGAAGCAGTAAGCGTAGATTGATCTTCGTGCATCATAATGAGCGGCTTTGAAATCTTCAGTCACTGGAGTAAATGCAGGATTTATGATGAGATCGACAGGAGGTTCTGAATTCTTCAGTTCCACTCTCAAATCCATATCAAGAAAATCTCGGCAAATTACGATTGCAATCCTACCATATTCTGTATCGCAGATAATGGTTTTCTTGGAGTCTTTGGCTGTTTCAATTCTCTCTATGAATTTCTTTCCTTCAATATGGATTATGGCAGGGATATGCTTTTCCTGCTCCCAAAGAATGCCCTGCGGACCAAAGACTCTACAGATATTGTGTCTAGACTCTTGGTCATGGAACGAACCCGGGATGATATACATGTTATATTCTTTAGATAGTTGTGTCAAATCCTGGACAAGCTGTTTGTAACTGAGGTCAATAGTCATCTCTGGGAATAGAAGAATATTGACTCCCTCTTTGTGTGCGTTCTTTACCATATTCTCTGTCTTTTCTCTTGTTATCTCGACTGATTCATCTCGAAGTCCAATTAAACCATCAACTTTCTCTTCATATAGTTCACTAAGAATGTCTCCTCCTTTAGAGAGTCCTATCTGTGCTATGCCTACTCTGAACTTATTTCTCTCTGACTTCTCAGTACCCTCGATCAGATCTCTATGTATCAATCTATACTTTGGCTTTCTTGTTTCGGTTGTTGATTCGAGGTTTTCTACTGTCTTCTGAACCATCCGCTTTATCAGCTCATCCAAGTTGGTGAGGTTTACCAACTCTTGCATCGGTGGCTTCTTTTCCAGAATAGATTCCCATTTCATC
>JAEORG010000471.1 GCA_016841005.1 Candidatus Thorarchaeota archaeon
CTCACGGAAGGTGACGACTTCCAAATTCGAGTCACTGCAACTTGTTCCGAAGGAGTGACAGAGGTAGCTCAGACAGTTGGAACATTTGCAGTACACCAGCATGCTTTGACTCGTCCAATAGTTCAGTACCCCAATGGAGGAGAGAAGATCAATCAATCAGCAGTTATTCAATGGTCAGGGGCAGTTGATACCCTTTCATATGATGTTTATTATAAGGTTGAATACTCGCCGGATGATGGAGAATCTTGGATTACCTTAGCAAAAGATATGGTTGATAACAGCTTATTTTGGGATACAGAAGTAGTAGTTAAGGGTGAATCATTTCTAGTAAGGGTTATTGCAACTTCTGCTGGTGGACCTGTCACTGAGGATACATCTGATGATGTCTTCTCTCTTATAGCCCATACTCTAAGCAATCCTATAATTCTAAGCCCTACCGGGGGAGGGACTTACAAGGACTCGATTAATATTAATTGGACTGAATCTATTAATTCATGGGGTTACCACGTATCATATTCTGTCTTCTTTACATTTGACGGCATCAATTGGATAGGGTTGGCGTCAGATATCAATGAAACATCATTTGTATGGGATATTTCAACGATTGCAGATGGAACTGATTATGGAGTCAAAGTCATTGCTCATGTTGAGGAGGGTCTCACCTCCTTTGCGACTACACCAGCTTTCACAATTCAAAATCAAGAAGTAACAACTACTACTACGACAACCACCACTACAACATCAACTACTACAACAACAACAACTACTGGTGCTGGAACAACCAACACAACTACTGCAATAGAGCCTGAATATGATGTTATGGTTACTGCGGGTGCTTCAATAGGCGGGGCGATTGCTATAGTTGCAGTCATAATCTTTTGTATTAAATCCAAACCTGGAAAATAGATTTCAGTATAGTGATAAAAACCAAGTATATTATTGTAAACCAAGTAAATTTTACCGGGGAAGGAGAATGAAACATCACGGAAAAGCAGTGAATAAGAAAATTTCTAGTTCTATTTTGATTACTTTCCTCATTGTAATAACCTTGGCTCAATCTCAAATCTTCTCGCCAGAGATTAACTATACAACTCATCCTAGTATTCATCACTCAAGTGTTCAATCTGAATATAGTGAAAAATCTCCAATCTCAATAAACGGGAATAATGATTTTGCATTCCAAGCGGGAGCAAATGGATGGGCAGGTAATGGTAGTGAAATCAATCCATATATCATCCGTAATCTGAATATTACTTCTACATCAAATTCAACGGTTCTTGCAGATGTTTCTAATACTGACGTATATTTTCGGATTGAGGGAAGTATCTTCTCAGGCGGCTCCTTTGCAATTGATTTTTCAAACGTTACAAATGCACTTGTGTGCAATAACAGCTTCCAGGATTATTCACTTCGAGGAATCAGTATTTCTGGCTCTTATAATACTAAACTTGAGAATAATTCAATCAGTAAAACTACTGAGGGCGGGGTGGGAGTTTTCTTTTCAAATTGTCAAGCTAGCTCAATCAGCAATAATACCATAGAGAGTGGTGGTGAGTTTGGAATCGTAATGGATTATAGCAGTAATTGTTCTGTTTTCTATAATGATTTATCGAGTCAGACGAATTCAGGGATACTAGTCCGAGATTCTGACAGAAACAGGTTCTATGGTAATAATATTCATCATAATGGAGTAACGGGAATAATCCTTGGTAATGCAAATTACTGTAATATTACGGAAAATATAATCTTCAACAATTATGAGAGAGCCATTGACATTCAAGAATCCTCTCATACCATTATTCAGAACAACTTAATCTATGATCATCCTGATGAAGGTGTGAAAATAATAGGACCTTCAAGTATCATTCAGAACAATACATTCTTCAACAACTCATTATGGGCACTTCAACTCTATTCAGCTGTTATTAATATCACATTCAACAACTTCATTGATAATGGAGCTCCTGTCTATGGTGGAGGGGATGTAGAAGAGCACAAAGAAGAAAACAACTATGACTATAACTATTGGTCTGATTGGTCTTGGCCTGATAGAAATAATGATAGTATTGTAGACAATCCCAAGTATATTACAAATACTCAGGGAACATATGATTATCATCCTGTCACAGTCCCCTATATAGACCTTCGACGTCATATAATCAGTAATCCGAATATCCTAGTTCCAAATGATGATGATATCGAAATTCATACCAGCTCCAATATCACTTGGATACCTTCAGGAGATACTTTTGGACACACCCTCTCCTTTTCACTCTATTACAAAGCGGACGATGCAGGGTGGATAGAAATTGCTTCTAATCTATCCGTAAACTACTATTATTGGGATATGCTCTTTTTACCAGCTAGAACAAATTTAACCCTAAGAGTTACAGCTACGTGTTCCTCAGGATATAGCGTGGATAGCTATTCAATTACTCATATTGTGCTGGAACATACCATTAGAGGATTAGTTATTCTCAAACCAGAAGCCGGAGATGTGTTATCTGAGGACGTTTGGATTAGATGGTATTCTAGTGGTTGCACGGTCAATGATGATGTGTTCTATCGTCTTTACTACTCTAATGACGGCGGAAATAGCTGGATAACAATTGTAGAGGAACTTCTTTCCAATGATACCTCCTATCTTTGGAAACTCTATGACATTCCACCTGGATCAAATTATATGATAAAGGTCGTTGCAGAATGCTCCTCGGGGATTATGGTGGAAGCAATAACTAATGGTACTTTCACAATTAGTACGTGGCCTGGATTTCTTGACAACTCATTCTGGAAATCAGTTATTGCAACAAGTATAGTTCTCAGTGTAATTGTTATCTTAGTCTATTTCTTTAGAAGAAGAAAAATCAAATTATGATAAGTAATCTACAAAATGAAACCATAAAACCTCAAAAATGACTCTCAAGTAACCATCAAACTTGACAATAAAACAGCAAGTCCCAGAGTTAATAAGAAAGTTATGTGAATATTTTTTGTTCCTGTTGTGTTAGGGGTAAAACCAGAGCCATTCGGCTATGGTGTGCTATAGGACCAGGGAGATGTAGCCAATGCCATCTTGGAAACTCGAAGGCAAAGCATTTGAAATGAGAGTAGGCAGATTGCTTTTTCTTACATTTATTGTAGGAATAGGTCTGATTCTATGTCTTTCGAATACCAGTACAACCTATTCTTCTGGAGTATTCGAAACTGACTCGAATGGGATAAATGAGGTAATTCAAAACATACCGCTTCTTGCCTCAGATGATCCAATTTCTATTAATGGGGACCCTGAGTTGGGAAGCCAGACTGACTATAATTATGTCATTGCAAATAAGACGATTGATGCCACAGGACCTTCACAACACGCTATATCTATATCCAATACTCAGACTCCTTTTGAAATTAGAAATTGTACGCTCATCGGAGTCACCGATGTTTCTGCGCTTCTTTTGTATCATGTAAGTAACTGCACATTGACAGACGTGCGAATCATTTCCAATGAGCAGATTGGAATAGAACTATACCAAGTATACAACATAACCATATTCAAGTGTAATATGACCGAGAACTGGAAAGGAATCACACTGGCTTCTTCGTCGTATGTGGAAGTATCCAACAGTACATTTCAATCGAACTCACATACTGGGATATCTATAGATTCTTCGAGCAGGAACAATAAGATTACCTGGAATGCATTTGACTTGAATTATATTAACGCACGAGATGATGATTCGACGTTAAGTAACAATTTCACACAAAACTTCTGGTCGGACTATCTTGGAGAAGATCTAAATTGGAATAGAATTGGAGATTCTCCACATGTTATTCCTCAAAGCGAAGGGAATACAGACCCAATTCCTTTCATGCTCCCTCCAGATCGTCCTCCAGTATATTGGAGAGGTACGCCAGGTGATGAGGTTAGGGAATATGGAGATAGTATTGTAATCGCTTTGGATGCCGCAGTGAATGGAGGACTTGAAGGCTGGTATCTGAACGACTCACGGTTTAGTATCAGTGACACAGGAGTAATCACAAACGATAATTGGATTCCTGTTGGGAATCATGGATTTAATGTAACAGTCACAAATCTTTATGGCGATGTTCTGACTGGGTTATTTACTCTCCATGTTGTAGATACAACTCTCCCAACTTGGATAGAAACGCCTACTAATCAAGTTGTTGAGATTGGAGACCCCTTTCTCTATGATGTCAATGCAACTGATTTGTCAATTCCCCTCTATTATTGGTTAGAATCTTCACCGTACTTTGAAGTTAATAGTGCCACAGGTGAGATTCAAAATAATGACACACTACCAGCGTACATTGCTCATCCAGTACATGTATATGTTCGAGATGCAGAAGGACTGCAAATTGACGCTACATTTACAGTGACCCCAGAAGATACACTCCCACCAGTATGGGACGAGCCATTATCAGACCAAATCATAGAATATGGATATACGTTATCATATGATATAGATGCATCAGATTTCTCAGGTTTGGACACATGGTCTGTTAACGACTCTCTATTCCAAATTGATAATTCAGGAATATTAACAAATGCAACTACTCTCGATTTGGGAACATATGCAATTATGGTGAGCGTGAATGATACCATAGGCAATGTCTTGACTGGTACGGTTACAATAACAGTTCAAGATACCATACCACCAGAGTGGGTCATATGGCCAACAAATCAGATTCTTGAACGGGGGGATCCCTTAAGACTACAACTTGAAGTTTCGGATAATGCTGAAGTTGCATATTGGAGAGTAAGTGATTTTGATTATTTTGATATCACAACACAGGGGCTTTTGTTTAATACAAAACCCTTAGATCAAGTTGCTTATACATTGACAATTACGGCCTATGACACAAGTGGTAACTCAGTGTATGCAAGTTTCAGCATCACAATACAGGACACATCAGATCCAACCTGGCAAACGGTGTTAACGAATTATACATTTGAATTAGGAAATCTTGTGAGAATTCCATTAAGCGCACATGATTATTCAGGACTTACAGGTTGGACTGTCGATGAAGTGACTCTCTTCTCTATCGACGATACAGGAATTGTTAGAAATGCAACTTTTCTATCAGTTGGTTCATACACAGTACATGTTTCAGTTAGTGATGTCGTGGGGCATATATTGTATGGCTCTTTCACTGTTGATGTCCAAGATACTACAGCACCGACTTGGTCCAATGTCCCCTCAGAATTATACATAACAGCACCAGATATCCTTGCTTACCAGCTCACAACTTTTGACATTTCTGGAATCGATCGTTGGGAGGTCAATGACACAGACAATTTCATAGTTAATCAACAGGGCGTATTTGCTGGATTGAGAGCACTTCCAGCAGGTGTTTACATTGTCGAAATAACAGCATATGATCAATATGAAAACCATGCATCTGTTACAATTACAATTCATGCATTTGGACATGATATTACAATATTTGCTCTCGGTGCGGGGATGTGGGGAGTTACTATAGTATTAGCAGCTCTGCTGTTTTACAAGTTCAATCCTGATAGAAAATGGTTTAATAGAAAAGGAGGGGGAGCTTAAAATTGACCTACAACAGATTCAGATTCCGAATTTTCACAGTCTTTGTTAGTATGATTCTAGTACTAAGTTCTCTTTGCTCTGTTTCTATGTCGGTTGGAACACAGGTGTTGACGAATAAAGACGATTCAATTGTTAAAAATAAACAGCCAACTATTTCCAGTGCTTCCGACCCAATCTGGATCTATACATACAATGGCCCGACCCAAGGTGATAGTCACTTCAAATCTGTCTATCAATTAAGTAATGGCGACCTTGCAGCCGCTGGAAGTCTAGTGACTGGTACAGATTTGGATTGGTTCACGATAAGAACTGACGATGAAGGAGGAGGTGCCAATGATGGTCAGGACTGGACCGATATTCGAGGGTCTACTAGCTCTGAAGAAGCAGTATCCATAACTCAAGCAACTGGTGGAGATGATATTACCGTAGCCGGTTATTACATGAATAATGGAGAAGATTACTCATTAAAACGGATAGATAATACTGGAACTAGTGTATGGACGAGAACATATTCTGAACAATACAATCAAAAACCGAATCAAATCATATCTTGCAGTGATGGTGGTTTTGCGATAGCAGGGAGTTACCAATCTACATTAGGTGCACCTCCAAATGCGTACATTCTGAGAACATTCGGTACTGGTTATGAGGATTGGAGAGCTGATTTTGGTGCTGCAGGTGCAGATGAAGCATTTTCTGTGGTTCAGTGTAGTAACGGAGATTTTGTATTGGTTGGTTACACTAGGTCCTATGGAGGGTCTGACAAAGACTTGTGGGTTATTCGTCTCGATAGCTCCGGTACTGAGATTTGGAACCGTGTATACGGCCTGTCTTTTGATGATTGGGGAGAACGGGTCATCCAGTGTGAGGACGGAGGTTTTGCTATAGTTGGCACAACAAGAAGTTACGGAAGTTCTGACCAAGATATATGGCTGGTACGATTAAACAGTACTGGTCATCTTCTATGGCATAATTTCTACGGTGGTGTTCTAGATGATTATGGAAAAAGCATTGTAGAATGTGATACAGGATTTGCCCTGACTGGTACAACAGAGAGTTATGGAAGTGGTAATGGGGACGTAATACTAATTCGGACTGATGATAGTGGGAATTTACTGTGGCGCCACGAATATGGTGGACGTTATGCAGATAATGGCAACTCAATTACCAAATGCATAGATGGGGGTTTTGTAATCGCTGGAGATTCAAAAAGTTGGGGAGGTAATGACTGGGATGCATTCCTGATGAAGGTTGCAGACCCTCCCATTTGGTCAGTAGAGCCTGTTGACCAAGAACTTGAATATGGAGTAAACTTCTATTATGACCTGGATGCAATTGCAACATTCATTGATGAATGGTGGATTGATGACGAAGACCAATTTACTATTGATTCCAATGGAGTAATCACTAATGATGTTGTGCTCCCTGTAGGAGATCACAATTTACAGATATCGGTGAATGATACTCTAGGGAATGTTCTTACGAAATCAATTGTGGTCTCAGTATCATATACACCACCAGGTCATGCATGGGATTCTATCTGGCAGAGATCATTTGGTGGGACAGTTGATGATAGAGGAAATACAATTGTCAGATGCAAAAATGGTGATGTCTTGATAGCAGGATATGGAGATATAGATAACACGGGAAATAACGATGCTTGGTTGGCAAGGTGCGATTCCTTCGGAAATCTTCTTTGGTATAGAACATATGGACGAGCATCTGATGATAGAATTAACTCTGTTGTGGAATGTGCTAATGGTGATTTTGGTTTTGCAGGTGTTGCTTGGTGGAATGCGTCCTATGGATATCAGGCATGGGTTTTTAGAACAGATTCCTCAGGCATAATGGAATGGGAATTCGACTTAGGAGGTGGATTTAAGGAGAATGCTACTGCGATATACCAGACTAGTGATGGTGGATTTGTAGTTACAGGATACACCACATCGGTAGCTCTTACTAAAGATCTAATCCTGTTCAAGGTTAATTCAACAGGAGGGCTTGAGTGGGAAAGTACCAATGTTGTTTCACAAGATCAAGAAGGACTCTCTGTAATTGAATATAGTTCTGGAGATATCTATGCAGTTGGGTATAATGCATCTGGAGGCGCACCTTCAACAAGAAGAGGCTTAGTATACAAAACTGATGCAGATGGCAACTCACCTATGGTATGGACTTATACAGCATCGGGAAGGA
>JAEORG010000472.1 GCA_016841005.1 Candidatus Thorarchaeota archaeon
CTATTTGTGAGAGTGTGGACACAAATGTGATGAAGGTTGATCTTTGCGGAAGAGTGATCAAAGTACTGAGAAAGGCAAGTAGAAAGGATGCCAGAAAGATTCGATTGTCTAAAGTCCAGGTTCCCCAAAAATCAACACCAGCTTTTGTAGAATAAGTAGTCTGGAATATTCTCTGACCAAGGAACCAACCATAAATCAGACTACCCACAATTGAGATTGTGGACACAATAATGATTATTGCAATAATTCCTTTCAGATATTTCATGGACCACCAGACCTCATAGATTCAAGTTGTAGGAAACCATATAGGGGTTACCGAATTTCGATTTTTGAACAGAAATCCCATATGTTGTCTTTCATAGAGTGTCAGTCGTCCTTTTATCAATCTCGCATTTAAAGCAAAACGATTTACTATCTATCGCACGATCAACTGCAAGAATTCCATCGAGATGATCATATTCATGTTGTAGCAATTCGGACAAATCATCCTCGAGATATTGTGAATGAGAGTTCCATTTCATGTCTAAATAACTAATTTTACACACTCGATGTCTTCTTACACGAACAAGTAAATCAGGAAAGCACATACAATCATCCCATAGCTCAATCAGTTCATCATTTGGAAATTCTATTCTCGGATTGATGTATACTACAGGCGTTTCGATAGAAGTGTAGATGATTCGCTTTCGAGCTCCAATCTGTGGTGCAGCAATTCCTCGTCCAGCGCCATATCTTTTTCTAAAATCCATTAGAGTATCATGAAGATCTGTGATTATTGGTGATAATGAATCCAATTCATCAGGCTCTACTATTTTTGAAACTTCATAGAGGTCTGGATTTCCGAGTAGAAGAACATTTCTTACTGTCAATAGACACTCTCCTGATGTTTTGAACGAAATATCTATTATTTTATTACTGTTGGGTTCCACTTGGAATTACTTGAAATTCTGAATCATATAGGTGGTGCCAAGTGAATAGTAAATTATTGACACTCATTGTCATCGCAATAGTCTGTACCCCAGTTATTAGATTCCATACTTCTTCACCACTTTCCTACCAAACCATGGATGGAAAGATGACGATGAGTGAAGACCTTCCTCAAAATTCTACATATTTAGAGGCAATTAGTGATGGGACTAATATTCGCATTAATGATGCCTCGCAGAGAATGGACGGATTGATACTATTCACACTATCTGTCTATCCAAATTATACAGATGGAGAGAATGTCAAAGGTTATGTGATAATAGCTGATACGGAGGGTAACATCATCAATGGGCAATATTATGATGAAGGACAACCGATATCGCTGGGACTTTTGAATTCTACCACTTGTTACTATAGCGACCCCTTAACAGGGAATGTAAGTATCTGGAACTTTGATACGAATGAAACGGTCATCTTACCAGTTGACAGCGGCCATGACCAATTCTTCTACAATCCGCTAACAAATACCATTCTCACACAACAGAAGGTACGATGGTCTGGTTATGCACTCGATGGAGATTCTATCGATGTTATGGGAGACGATCTTGTCGAATACGACCTTCTTGGAAATGAGATCTGGCGTTGGGAAGGCAACAACACACTTCCGTTTAATGAAACGGAATATATACAGCGAAATGAAACACTAGATGGATATGCAGATTGGACGCACTCTAATGCTATTTATTGGGATATGGATAATGACTTCATTTACATAAACAACGAAAATCTAGATAATTTCGTAAAGGTGGACCATGCAACAAGCAATACCATCTGGGTTGCTGGAAGGTATATTGGAACAGGACCAGGGCTGACGATGTACAATACAGCAGGCGAAGTAGTAGATTCATTATGGTATCACGCACATGGACTTGAGATGAGCAGCCCTTCTGAGTTCCTACTCTATGATAATGATATGTGGAACTTGACCAGAGAAAACCCCACACAGGAGAGTGTCGCTCGTTTTCTAAAGCTGGTTATAGATGATACAACTCGGATTGCTTCGACAAGATGGTCGAAGATTTCACCATACGCTGACATAGAACAAGGTGATTTGGTTAACCTCCCGAATGGAAACATTGCAGGAGCTATTGATTTGGCTCCAGAACCACTAATCTCTGAGATATCAGAGAATGGCGAAATAGTATGGGAATGGGATTTCAATATAACAGATGATATAGGATGGGGCTTAGGTCCAAATAACTTGGAACGATTCTTTGAAGGCCCTTTGGTGGCTAATATCAGGTATGAAAATACTCTGACGGAGGGAGAAAGCGCACTAATTAACTGCAGCATCTGGGATGTCTTTCACCGTCAATACTCCCATGAAATTTCTATTGTAGCAGTTGAGGGGGGTTTTACCTTATTAGAAGAAACTAGGGATTTGCTACCTCATTGGCAAGAAACATTCGTGGAGTTTGAAATTCCAAATTTAGTGGCGGGAGATCATAGCATAGCCATTATATTCACAAACAATGATGGTTCATATTCAACCATTCTAATTATCTTAACAGTAAACACTAACATAATACCCTATGCAGGGCTAGGTGTAGTAATCGTTTCTCTTATTGTCGTAGTTATATATTATATCAAAAAGAAGTGAGTGAAAGGATTACGCTGTTAGGAATCCGATATTGTTATCAGAGGTGTGTGTAGATTTAATCAGTCATGTGCGCTCCTCTATGGTTTGTTCAATTGATCAAGAAGACTTTTCCTAATGTGCGGATGATTGCAAAGATGACCAATCTTCCCATAATTGGAAGGATAGTTGACTAACTTCTCTTTGAGGGAGATGATATAATCTACTTACCAATGGAGAACGTTATTGAAATCAAGATAGGAAAAGAAATAGAGAAACCA
>JAEORG010000473.1 GCA_016841005.1 Candidatus Thorarchaeota archaeon
ATAGAGAAGTTGAGATGCTACCATCAAATAGATTTGCAGACAGACAACTTGCAATTGTTGCTGAATCAATTGATCCCGGTGATCGAGTTATTATCATAGATGATTGGCTCATTCAAGGGACTTCTGTGTTTGCAACCAAGAAACTTGTAGAGAAACTAGAGGCACACGTAGTAGGAATTGGTTGTGTAATCAACAATATGTCTGAGACTCGAAGAAAATTACTTGGTCGTCCTGAAGTTCAAGCATTGTTAGAAAATTACGAAACAGATGCATTTCAGGTTCGTGATTAAAAAGAATAGAAGCCCCGGTGATTATAATGAATATCACCGGGTCTTTTGTGAATACTAATCTGCTTCTTCTCGAAGCTCTCTTCTCAGAATCTTACCAACCTGTGTTTTAGGTAAGTCTTCAACAAAATCGATGTGTGTTGGGACCTTGTACACTGCCATCTTTTCTTTACAGAAGGTTCGTATCTCATCCACAGTCGCAGTCTGGCCTGGCTCGAGAACTACAAAAGCTTTCACAGTTTCTCCACGTGTTTCATCAGGGATTCCAATGACTGCAGCTTCGCGGATCTTTGGATGCTCAAAGAGAACCTCTTCAACTTCATTTGGCCAAACCTTGTAGCCACTAGCGTTGATTAGGTCTTTCTTTCTGTCAACAATGTAAGTCCAACCCTCTTCATCCATCTTGGCGATATCCCCAGTAAAGAGCCAACCATTCTTCAAGACGTCAGCAGTCTCGTCAGGTCTGTTATGATATCCCGCCATAACCTGTGGACCCTTTACAGCAAGCTCACCGACTTCTCCAACTGGAAGGTCTTTAGACCTGTTGTCTAAGTCAACAATCTTACAGTCTGTGCTTGGGAATGGAAGTCCAATTGAACCAACTTTTCTCTTTGCTTTATCCAGAGGATTAGCATGTGTTACAGGTGATGCTTCACTGAGTCCGTATCCTTCGATGATGATAGAATCAGTCACTTCTTCAAACCTACGAGTTACTTCTGGTGGTAATGCCATTGCTCCCGCGATTGATAACTTCAATGAGGTGACATCGTACTTGGCTGCATCTGGATGACTATAGATTGAGATAGCCAAGGTTGATACGATTGGGAAGAATGTTGGTTTTTGTTTGTCTATCAATTCTAAGAGATGTTTAATGTCCCTTGCATTGGGTACGAGGATAATCCTTCCTCCCCAAGAGATTGCAAGATTCATCGAGATTGTTTGACCAAAGATATGCTGTAAGGGAAGTGCAGCTACAAACGCTTCCTTACCTTTCTCAGCCATCCACGACATCCAAGCACCACATTGTTCACAGTTAGCTTTCAAGTTATTGTGAGTAAGCATAGCAGCTTTTGGAATTCCAGTAGTGCCACCAGTGAATTGGTAAACTGCTACATCCTTTGCAGGGTCGACATCAACCTTTGGTGCTACTGGTTCAGTATCAGCAATGAAATCATTCCACATGATGTCACCCTCCCTGAGGGGTGGAACATGTTTCATTTCTTTCTTGTAAACTGTCTTTGGTGCCAATATCTGCTTTATTTTTGACATCATGTCCCAACCTTGTGCAACGATAACATTCTCAAGGTTGCTTTCATTACGAACTGCCTCAACAACTCCATAGAAGAAATTCAAGACTACAATGGTCTTAGCCTTTGTATCTTGGAGATAGACACGCAATTCTTTTGGCATCGCAAGCGGATTAACAGGGGTGACTGTTGCTCCTGCTTTAAGTGCTCCAAAATACGAGATTACAAATTGGGGACAATTGATTAGCATAATTGCTACAGTGTCTCCTTTCTTAACCCCCATTTTCGCAAATCCATTTGCGGCTCGATCAACAAGTTCACCTAGTTCGCGATATGTAATTCTGACTCCTTCAAAAAATAGAGCCTCATTATCAGGATAGGTCTTAACAGCATCGTCAAATCCTTGCCAAAGCGGACCATCGGGAATCTTGATCTCCGAGGGGGTACCTTCAACATATTGTTTGTGCCATGGTCGATCCATTTTCTGTCTCCTCTCTCTCTCACGCCGTGAGAAGCGGAATACCCTTTACTACCTTCACTAGCTTTTATTCCTTCTGATGCACTGCGAACCACTTAGAAGCCTCTTATTGTCCAAATGAAGCTTTAAGACAGACATAAAGCGTACGAGCGAACAACCGCTTCACATCGATTCCCTGTTCTGATGATTCTGCCATGGTTTCAGATACCATTGTTTGAATCTTCTTATCCCGACTTCCGATATTGAAGAGGAGGTCAGTGAATGGACTAGTGAATATCTTTTGTGCAAGCAACTGGCCTCGGAACTCATTTCCAAAATCGTTACGCCAGAGTAAATCGTATTCCCTCAATTTGGAATATCCGATGTCGTCGTTCTCAAGTGCGTGAGTAAGGATATGCGCGGCATACCGACCTGCTCTCATGGCATAGGCAATGCCTCCACCTGTGAGTGGACTGACCATTCCAACGGAGTCTCCAAGGAGAATACATCTTTCAGAATAGGATTTTGAAATTGGTCCTCCTGTAGGAACAAGAGCACCTTGTTGGCCACTGAGGTCTGCATCATTCATCAAGAGACCTTCATGTTTCAATAGTCGAACAAAAGCATCAAAGATTCTTGGTAATCCCTGTGCATGAGTTCCAACTATTCCCAGTCCAATATTGATAGTTTCTCTCTTCGGAAAAATCCATCCATAACCTGGAAGGCCGCCGAGATTTGCATAGAAATGATAGTTCAGATTCTCCGTGTACCTATCACTGATTTCTTTGGATTTTGCTGGAACTTCTGCAACGCGACATGCAGTGATTGCTGAACTAGCCCATTTTCGATTAATCCCAGTTTCTCTAGCAACCATGCTAGACACACCATCAGCTCCGATTACAACTCTGGCTCTAACTGGGTCTGAATTTTTGAGAATGACCTCAACGTGATCATCATGATAATTGATTGTTTTTGCTCGCTCTCCTAAATATGGTTCTGCACCTTCTTCAACTGCACTCTCGAATAACACATTATCAAAGTCTACTCGGAGTGTCACTGCCATATCGACTGAACCTTGAAGAATAATTCTTCGATTTGGAGAATGAAGTACTCCTACCTTAGCTATTCCTTTGAGAAAATCATGTTCTCTTCGTCGAAGGTATGGGAACTCATCAATTAGCCCCTCAGAAAATCCTCCACCACACGGTTTGTCTCTCGGAAATTCATCTTTATCAATCAGGCATATTTTCAAACCTTTCTTAGCAAGATAACGAGAGACCGTTGCCCCACCTGGACCTGCACCAATAACAGC
>JAEORG010000474.1 GCA_016841005.1 Candidatus Thorarchaeota archaeon
AGAGACCATCTATGGCTTGTCTCTCCAGTAGATTTCCATACGGCACAGAAATCACGGAAGACCGAGTAAGAAGAATCGATCGTGTAGAAAAAGATGTCAAAGAACTCTTTGGTATCCAGTGCGTTCGGGCAAGATTCCACGGAGATTTAGTACGAATCGAGGTGGGCAGAGAAGAGAGAGAGAAACTATTTGATGAGAACAAACTTGATGAGTTGCATGAACTAGCAAAATCAGCCGGATTCAAGTATGTAACTGTTGATGCCTTCGGATACCGAACTGGTGCTATGAACGAAACACTGGAACCTTAACGCGTTACGATATCATTGATATTTGAGGTTTTCATTTTCATATATAGATTTGAAGTCATTATTTCAACTGAGTAAGAAAATTATGTACAAAATGAAAAGGTAGCTCACCAGAGTGAGGAAAGGGAAATCTCCCTGTTCACAATCTTCTTCTAAGGGTTCTGGTTGTCATGATGGGTGAAGAGAATGCCAAAGCTTGAGCAAATTACTTCTCATATTGCGGTTGATACGGACACTCAAAAGACTACTAGATCTTGTGTAATTGGTGGTATCTTTCTTGGAAACGATATTGTGGCAGTGGATAGTGGAAGTACCCTTGAGATTGGTAAGTCACTACGTCGAGATTTGGAAAGTGCGTTTAATACTCAAGTGAGTCATTTGTTCTTGACGCATACTCATACCGACCACAGGTTGGGGATGAGTGCTTTCAATGATGTTGCGCTAATATTGAGTAGGAAGAGTATGGAGAACATGCCTACCACTGAGAGATTGAAGGAATGGTCTGTAAAGCCTTTCGACAGAAGACTAGTGTTGAATGGTGATGACCTGAATGTAGAGTTTCTTCTTGTAGGTGGTCATTCAGTAGGGTCAAGCATTGCATGGGTTCCAGAAGAGAAGGTTGTCTTTGGTGGTGATCTTTTCTTTACAGGCGATGTCAACTATGGACTTCCGACGATGTATTTCTATCAGAACAAGCCCAAGAAGACAGGTAATCCTGATGAATACATTGCAGCTTATGAGATGTTTCGCCAGATGAGAGCTGAAACAATAGTTCCAGGTCATGGGGACATCGTATATAATGCTCAGGAATATCTGGAATCACATCTCTCATTCTTCAAGGATTTGCGTTCCTTCATTATATTATCTATTGATGAGGGGAAATCCCCGGAGGAAATCGAACTCCCAAGACTACCACCTATGGAACGGGCCTATGCGAAGGCTGAGCATCATCCTCAAATGTCAAATTCCTTGAGATGGTTAAACCATTATTTGGAGTTGTTGAAGATTAGTTTCTACAATCATTACTCGGATTGACACGATGCAGAAAGGTTTGAACCCAATAAGAAAAAGGACTCGATTCTAAGATATGTGCGGCGAATAATGTACAAAGTGGTTAAAGCGTTGTGGAACTGATATCTTTAATCTCCTGCATTCTTAAATTGTAGGCAAATATTTTTTCAGAATCAGGGACAAATTGGTTTAACTCAATTTCTAGAGCTTTTCCTACATGTTCTTCAGCTAATTCAATAAGTTGTGCTCTTAGATATCTAGTTCCAACATAATAGTGAGCGTAAGATGATTCAGGATATTTTTGAACGTAAGTTTTTGCCAACTCCAAGGCTTGAGATTCTTTTCCTTGTTTGTACATACTACTGGCAAGTTGGGAATATGTTGACTCTGGTATAAGAACTTCGTAGCCGTATTTTTTTGAAAGAGTTTCATAGAATGAGTTGACAGCATCTAATCCCTTGTCAATGACTTCTTGTGGAATTAAATCGTCGGAGTAAAGTGCTCTCATTCCTTCGAATAATGCTTTGTAGGGACCAAAAGTGTGATTCTCAAGAGGAAGCTCCACAGCCTTGAATTTAGAAATCTTCTTCGAATGACTTGTTAAAAGTGGAATAAATCCATCTCTAACACTTCGTCCAATATCTCCTCCTTCTTCAGATCCAATGGTTACAATCAGCGATTTATCAGACACTTTTCCTTGATCCAGTAGAGATTTAGTTCGGGCTACATAGAGGTCTTCATCCCACCACAGACTTGGACTAATAGCTAGATAAGTAGAGAAGAGATCAGAGTGATACAAGAAGCTATGAATCGTCAACAGTCCTCCTAATGACCAACCTGCTAAAATCCTAAACGGATGTGTCCTGTATTTATCTTCCACTAGAGGAATAATCTCCATTTTCAGAAATTCAAGAAATTTCTCGGCTTTTCCACTCGTTGGAAATTCTAAAACTTCTCGCTGCTTGGGAGCGAAAGTTGGTGTATAGTCTCGATTTCGATCCACATTAACAATTCCAATAATAATCATCTCTGGAATTGGTTTGGGACTAATGTATCCACATTCTGATAAGAACTCAACTGCCGCTATAGCCTGGTAGAAGAAAAATTCCGCATCCAACAGAAAAAGCACAGGATATTTCTTGTTAGAAACTTCATAATTCTTGGGACATCGTACAAGAACAATCCTATCTTCTCCGAGAACTTCAGATTTGATAACTATCTTTTCTCCTACAATAATTTCCTTAGTCATCTCAATACTCCTGGTCTCAGGTTTCTACCAACATTCATTGGACAAGACCTTTGAGCCATTAATATAAGAGATGTGTTTTAAGCCGTTCATTTTTTATGAGTTCTAATTTTCAACATTCATGGAAATGGAATTCGTTGTTCCACATAATGAATCAACTAATTCCTCAATCATTGTTCTTCGAAGATGTCAGATAAAGTCAGCTGCATGAAATTAAATATTGCAAAATGAAAAGGATGCCCAACAGTGAGCGACTTGAGAAAGGCTTCATGAGCCAACCCCGCCTGAAAGACCCGTGCTTCACTCACTCCACCGAAAGATTGTGAGTCAAGCTGCTTCTACCTCTATGAGTAGAAAACATAGGAAGCGATCCATGAACGGAGAGAATGACTCTCATCTTTGGTCCATCCTAAGATTCCCCTACGGATACCTTGTTAAAGAAGAAAAGGAAATTGTAAGCAGATAAGAAACATCTTAGTTCAGAGGGGTAATAAATGAACAGAATGAATCCCAAGGTTGATGCATTTCTAAGTAAAGCCAAAAAGTGGCAGGAAGAATTTAAGCAATTGAGAAGGATCATTCGTGATTGCCAGCTGACCGAGGCATTGAAGTGGGGTGTTCCTTGTTACACGTTTCAGAAAAGGAACATTGTTTTGATACAGGGATTAAAAGAATACTGTGCGGTTCTGTTTGTCAAAGGTGCCTTGCTAAAGGA
>JAEORG010000052.1 GCA_016841005.1 Candidatus Thorarchaeota archaeon
AGTCCTGTATCAATAGGAATAGAGAAAGAGATCATTCATCTCACTCCTGAAACTGGTCTAGATGACTATAAGCGATTGCTAGAAAAAACATATCCGGAGAGCATTAGTGATATCGAAAAGATACACCTTAAGATTAAGTCAATCATGAAAGACATGCGGATTTTGTACGCCATCGATAATCCCAACTTTAGAGAACAGAAAGACAGAGCATATCTAAAACAACTTCTTGGGTGGTTACCAAAATTTCTCCCTGTCCTACGTAGAATGAGTCGACAAGACGAACCCGTTGAGTTGTATTTACAGAAGTTGACTTCAAATCAATCCCTCATCGATATCATAGCCCAGCATTTCTTCAAGAAAACACCGACCTCTTTCGCTTTGGGTTACTTCTATCCCTATACTGATCATATTTACCCGAGAGGAGGTACAGGCGAGCTACCAAAGGCGATGGTGAAAAGGATCAATGAACTGGGCGGCAAAATCCAGAACGAGACTGAAATAATCGAGGTCAATCCTTCTGAAAAAATAGTGAAGGATAGGGATGGCAACATCTATTCATATGACTCACTTATCTGGAGTGCTGATTTAAAGACATTATATAGAATATTAGACACTAGTAATCTGGATGAACAGGTTAGCTCCACGATACTAAATCAAAAGGAGTTTCTTCTTTCGAAACGTGGTTGCGATTCTGTTTGCTCATTATTCATTGGTGTAGATGCACCTTTAGATGAGTTCAATTCCATTTCAAAAGGACATTTCTTTTATACACCATCGAAGGAAGGTCTTGGTGAAGTACACTGGTCGGAACTCGATTCTTTGATTGAGAATTTTGAGTCTAGATCAAAGCAAGAAGTTCTAGAGTGGTTGGACAAGTACTGTCAACTAACGACATATGAGATCTCAATTCCAGCATTCAGAGATCCTGCATTGACTCCTGAGGGAAAGACAGGTTTGGAAATTAGCATGCTCTTTGAATATGATCTAATGAAGAAAGTCCAAGATGCTAATTGGTATGAGGAGTTCCGAAAAGAGATTGAGAAGCGTATGTTAGATACCCTCTCGAACTCCATTTATCCAGGTTTAAAGGAGAAGGTGATATTTCAATCGCTTTCTACCCCACTCAGTATTGAAAAGATAGCAGGAACCTCTGAAGGAGCAATAGTAGGGTGGTCGTATCTTTCAACCGTCCCTGTTGTTCAGAACCTCCGTAAGATTCCTAGCTCAGTTAAGACGCCAATTCCAAATGTTTACCAAGCAGGACAATGGGTGTATAGTCCAGCGGGTATACCTACGGCAATCATTACAGGCTGGAATGCCGCCAAAAATGTACTGAAGATCAAAAAATAACTCTATAATGGAGAGGTGAATATGTCAGACATTATTGAACTATCACAAAGTGTTGGCAAACAATTATTGATTTGGAGCATTGCTAATATCAGTGTGGGGATAATCATGTACCTTGGGTTACCAGGTACAATTCTTGGCGGAATTGGTCTTCAGGCCATCATCTGGGGATCTATAGATGCAGCTATTGCAGCATTCATTCTTTTTAAACAAAAACAGCAATCAGTTGAAAAAATAACAAGGACAGTTTCCATCAATATCTACTTGGACTGTATCTACATAATTGTTGGTCTTGTCATAATTGTGTTCTACTTTCAAAATCCATTTTTTATGGGTAATGGTTTAGGAGTTATTATCCAAGGATTATTTCTTCTATTATTGGACCGCTCCTATCATAACTCACTCAGGAACTTAGAAACGTCAAATAAGAATCTGTGAAGAATATAAGTACATCCAGATTGATAATCAGTTCAATTCGAGATAGAATTGCAGCAACATAATGATTATCTTATAGAACATCTTCTTCTTGTTGGTTGTATTATGGATTTACTGGATAAGAAGATTCTAACAGAGCTGACAAGAAATTGTAGAATTTCCTATCAGGATCTCAGTTTGAGGATTGGTTTTACTGCAAATGCAGCAAAGAAGCGTATAGATAAGCTCATTGAGAATGGCATATTATACTCGTTCACCTTACGCCCAGCTTTGAATATGATGAATGCGAATATTGCAATAGCACTCATCGAAACTGATGGTAGAGAATCGCCAATGGAATTCTTGGAATCATTTGGTGAAAACGAAATGGTTGGAGAAGTCAATCCCATAGCAACTAAGGACAAAGGATTCTATTTGGTGATATCAGACTACATTAGTGCTACAGGTATTCTCGATCTTGGGACATTCTTCAGAAATCTTGACCATGTAGAGCGAGTGGATATGCATACCGTCATTACAGATCCGTTCTATCATGGCAATTCGGTCGAATTCAAACCTTTAGAACTCAGAGTAATGAAGTATCTCATCGAAGATGCCAGGATGTCAATCAGTGAGCTAACCGATAAAGCAAATCTTACTGCAAGAAGAGTTAGAACCATACTGAATAAACTCCATGATGATGGGGGTGTGATATTCTCAATTCGATGGAATACTGCGGCAGCAGGATCATTGAGATTCTTTCTTGCAATTGAATACAATCCCAAGGCATCAAATTATGAAGAAT
>JAEORG010000005.1 GCA_016841005.1 Candidatus Thorarchaeota archaeon
CATGAATAGGAAAAAGTCTGTTTAGCAATCTCCTTATACGAAGCAACAAGATGAGTAGGTGGTGATACTACTGGTTAGGAGAATCGAAGTCGTACCCTATTCAGATGATTGGCCTGTAAAATATGAGGAGGAATCAGGCAGCGTACGAAATATCTTGGGGGAGGAACTGATTGAGATTCATCACATTGGTAGTACCGCTATCCCAGGAATGTCTGCTAAGCCAATTATTGATATTCTACCAGTAGTCAAAGATATCAAGAAAGTTGATTCATTCAACAGTCGTTTTATTGATTCAGGATATGAACCAAGGGGAGAACTTGGCCTACCAGGAAGAAGGTACTTTGCAAAAGGAGGAGACAACAGAACTCATCATTTGCATATCTATCAGGTTGGTAACCCAGAAATAGAAAGGCACCTAGCATTTAGAGATTACATGATAACTCATCCAGAAGAAGCTGAGGCCTATGCTGAATTAAAAGAAAGTCTTGCAAAACAGTTTCCACATGACACCCCCTCGTATTGTGATGGAAAGGACGAGTTTGTTAAAGAGAGAGAACGTAGAGCACTCGAATGGATTATGAAGAGATGATTGAATTTAGGTTTCAGATGTTTCTCGTAGAGATGAAATCTCATCCTCCAGATCTGCTATTTTCTTATTGAGTTCAATTACCTCGTTGAGCAAAACAGAAATCAAATATCCATATTTCACTTTGTAATGACCTTCGTCCCTACTAATCGCACTAGCTTCTTCCAATCTTCTTGCTGCATTGGTGATTGATTGTTTTGAAACACCAGTAACGGATTTGCTGACTTCAGCTCTAACATCTGCTGGTTTGACTTTTGGGCCATCCAAGTTTTCGAGAAGACTATATAGCACATTCAATCCTGTCTTCATCAAAGGATTTCGAAGTTTATCAAGTGTCTTCTCCAAGTCTTCTTGCATATCTCCTCGCTCCGTTACGTACATATGAGTAAACGTTAGGTTAGTCAAAAATCTTCTTATTGGCTCTAAGCTCACGAAAACAGTAGTAAAATCTCATTTAAAGAATTCTACGCGTTTACTAATACAATGAGAATTTCCCTGTAGGAAAAGATGAAAAGAGGCTCTCGTTTTGATTAATATGGAGTATTGAAATGGTTCGAGAGCTTGATAGAGTTGTATTTGTTTCAGTTATCCACACTGATCCCGAGAGTGTAGAAAAAGCTAGAGATACAGTAATAGAGATCAAACCTGATGTCGTTGCTGTTGAGCTAGATCGATTGAGGTATCACCAATTATGCAATCCCAAAGAGTATGAAAGCGATTCACAAGCTGCACAACTAGATATGGGTGTCAACGACCTAATGAACCAGATAGCTCTTCTAGAGAAGAATCTAGGACAGGAAACTGGTTCACATGCAGGCACAGAGATGCTATCAGCAATAGAAGCAGGAAGACAAGTCAACGCAAAAATTGCTCTCATTGATAGACCAGTAGACATCACAGTACAAGCTTTGGGACAGGTCCCGCTTGATGAAATCTATCGTTTGACAAATTTAATCCCAGATGCAAATGAGGAAATCTCAAATGGAGAAGCTGGGAATTTAATGGACTTTTTAAAGGAAGACGGCGCAGTGGATAATCTTCTTAGCGAATTCAAGAAGGAATTCCCAATCTTAGCCGATGTCCTTATTGACCAACGAGATGCGTTTATTGCGAAAGCCCTTGAATCGATTCTGAAAGATGTAAATGGAAAGGTTGTGGCTGTACTAGGAGCGGGACATATAGAAGGAGTTTACAGCAAACTACAGAACTTACTTCGCTCAAGTTCAAGCTAGAGACCAAGAAATTCAATCAATGTATCAAGCCCAGCTCCTGTTTTTGCACTTACCTTGAACACAGGTAGAGTTGCATCGACTTCACGGATGTCATCCAGTAGAGCTTGGACATCAAATTCAAGAGCATCAGCCAAATCAATCTTGTTTATTATAACTACATCAGATCTTTTGATAGTTAGAGGGTGCTTTCTTATCATATACGGTCCTTCGGTCACGCTGACTACGACAACTTTTTTCCCAACACCTAGGGAATATCCAGCGGGACAGATTAGGTTCCCTACGTTTTCTATGAAGACTATTTTGTATTTCGAAATATTCGTTTTTTCAAGAGCAACTTGTACCATTCGAGCATCAAGATGACAAGCAGTTCCTGTGTTGATTTGAACAGTATCAACACCATGAGATCCCACTCGGTCAGCATCTATCCGTGTAGCGAGGTCTCCAGCAATCATAAGGATAGGATATTTTGATGATAGCCGTTCGCATAATGCCTCGATGAGTTGCGTTTTTCCAGTACCTACTGACCCCATAATGTCAATCGCAACGATTCCGTTTTTTTGAAAAAGTTCAGCATTCTTAGCTGCAGCCTCTTCATTTGCGCCGAAGAGGTCTTTTTTGATATCAATAGATACTGTCTTTTCGTTCATCTTCAATTCTCTTCTGAGTTGATTGCCATTTCAGTAATCGGAACATCGGAATAGATGTACACACCTGAAATTCGCTGAATGATTAGTCTATCAATCACTATCGCAACTATACCCCAAATAATAGCCTGAATCATATCCGCAACTGCTACAATAAAAGTTAATTCAATTGAATCCGTGACTGCAGCAAAAACTGTCATACTGGGGATAAACCCACCAATGATCCCTCCACCTAAGATGGCAGTGATTGCATATTTCAAACTATTACGGTCCCTTACAAGATGGATTGCTATACCAGTCCCAACACCTAGGAAAATATTTCCAATCATTGGCAATAGAAAGAATTCACCACCAGCAAGTGCCCCTCCAACTCCAACTATCGCACCTACCAGTATTCCTCCAGGGAAACCTCCAATTACACCTCCAAGTAATGAAAACAGAAAACCTGGTGTAAGTTCAAAAAAGCCAGGAATTATGGGGATTCTTACGAACATTCTAGCTACAATACCTATCGCAGCAATTATTGCAAGTGTCGTTAGTAGAACAGTATTGGTATAGAAAGACTGTGATGCCATGCGAATGTCCTCTAAATGGGGGTCGTTACGCTGTTTCTGTCGGCCATGATTCTAACAAGAACTTTCTGGTGTCACGATGCCATTTATCGAGTTGCTCGAGAATATGGTCTCTTACATTTTCTGAAGAGTTTGCACGATATGTGTTGTAGTACCCTCCTTTTTCAAGTGACACTTTTTCGATGCTTACGAGAGGGGGGTCATTATCAAATAAGTCCTTGAGATAACGCTGTGCAACACTTCTGTCTCGGCCAATAATATCCGCAACTTCCTCAACTGTTTTTGGGCCTTCTAGCAGCTCAAAATAGATCCTTGCTGCAGTATCCTTTACTCCAAAAGCACAACAAAGGAGCCCACATGGCTCAGTTATACTGGTAGTAAGTAAGCCTTTCATTGATTTCTGGGCGTTCATCTCAATTTTAGACAGAAGTACTTCTTGATAAGAGTTGTGCAACAAATGTGCACACTTGAAATTGGATAATACTGTGTTTCAAAAGAGAAACATACTACAACTAACTGGGTGCTAATAACAAATGGACTTCAGGTCAGTGAGAAATGATTATGATAATCAACCTTGGCAGCGAGATGAGAGACAACGTGCTCCATCACGCCCGATAAATCTGGCACCTCTGAAAGGAGCTTTAGAATCTGACCCTGTTCGCTCTAAGATTCTTCGCATACTCATTGAGGATGGATCATGGGTTACCACAGCTGACCTACTTCGCGCAGCAAGACAAGTGAGACCTGTAGTAGGTGCAGTAACAATAGGAACGATACTTATTGGACTAAATGACCTTGTTGCATCCAGATTAATTCTAAGTAGGTCTTCTCTTTCTAGTGGAATCGACTGGGCAGAATGGAGGATAAATCCAGATTGGCTTGAACCAACGAGAAAGCTTCTTCGAATGTTAAATAGAGCACGTCCTTTTCCAACTGAACAAAGGCTGCATAATGACGTTCAGAGGCTTCTTGAACATGACCCAGATAGAGATACTCATTATTGAGTAACAAGTTACAATTGAGTAAGACTTAAGTGTGGCATTGTTTCGCAAAAGGTATGTCAAACTCCCTGTTTGGAGGATTTCAATTGCAGCAAGCCACAAATTACCCAGAGGAACCTAGTTGGGACTTAATTGATAGAGGAGAGGATACAACTAGAAAAGTTGCTATGGGAGCTCTGTTAGGAGCACTATCAATTGCACTTGCTGCAACAGCATCGTTCATTCCTAGGATACCTGGATGGGGGATTGCACTTTTTGATCCAGTATCCTTGATATGGATAATTGCATTTCTAATAGGGGGAATAGAGGTCGGGATGATGACAACAATTGCAGGATTCTTCGGCCTCTTCCTATTTGACCCTACAGGTATTGGACCAGTGTTCAAACTCCTAGCAACTCTGCCTATGATACTTGTTCCATGGATTGGAATAAGATATTCAAAGCAGCAGTTAGATGGCAAATATCTATCATCTGCTAGAATATATTCAAAGTATGTAATCGTTGCGATCATCATTCGAATGAGTTTGATGATTCCATTGAATCTAGTGACAGTCCCACTTCTCTATGGAATTTTAGACATCAACTTCATCATAACGTATACGGTTATTCTTAATTCACTTCAGAGTTTTTGGGATGCGCTGATACCGTACTTAATTGTTCATAAGTCAGGCATTTTTGAACACTTCAGAATGTGGTGAGGAAGGGGGAGACCCCTCTCAATACGCTGAAGGGGCTACTCGGATATCGCTTAAATAGAGAGGCCGCCTCAATATCAGTGTGAAATCTCTCAATTCGCCCTCTGGAGGATAGATTGTGCGCCGTTGTGAATTCTGTGATTCCCCTGTTCCAGCTGATGCAGTTATCTGCCCAGTCTGTAGAGAAGAAATAGCGGAAGAAACCCTTGAACGAATTCTTCCAATTCTAAGGAGACCTGAAACACCAAAGGTAAGAGCATTAGGTGTTTGGGATAGGTTATGGGGAGTTATAAGAAGGCCAGCTCCAACCTATAGAGATATTGGACAACGACCAGATTATGCTGGGCCCTTCGCAATTATCATAATCAATGCACCGATAATGGCGGGATATTTTCTTATAATATCCTCAAAGATTCATAGAACAGTCTACACCAACCAAACAGCGGGTACAACAGCTCCATCGAGCGTTCTTTTTACTGCTGGTGGAACTGATTATTTGCTATCTGCAATCGTAAGTATTCTGCCAAACATACTAATAGGCATGGTCTATTTGGTAATTGGAGCTGCATTTGCACATCTAGCTTTCAAAGTAACTGGCGGGACAGGAAACAGAAGAAAGACCATTTCCATCGTTGGTTATAGCATGATACCTGTGTGTATTTTTAGATTGATTGGACTCTTGGTTCTCCAGTTGACTCTACCATCATACTTTCTATTTGGACCATTGGATCCTGGAGGGATGTCGGTAACTTCCATTGTGGATGCTGTGTATAACTCAGGCATCTGGTTTGCACTGGATGTTATGATGACAATATCATTTGTATGGGTTGGATTCCTGTTGATATTCGGGTTCCGAGAAGCTCATGATACTTCTACAGCTTGGGCAATTTTAGTTTCAATAGCTTGCGTCATAGTTCTGATATGGACTTTCTGGCAAGTACACTGAAACAGTTTCAAAAGAATGGTATGAAGACAAATGCAAGCAGCCCAACAACTGCACCGATTTTATCCAGAGTACTGCCAATCATGAGTCGCTTGGAATTACTTGGACCTGTGAGAGGGGCTATACCCGCACCTCCAACAATTACGACACCTGCAACCAGTAAAAGCCAGAGGGCATAATTCGCAAATCCGAGATACCATATTAGCACATAACAGATTACGCCAATGAAATTGAGAAGAGCTGCAACAAATGCGGCAATTTTGTAACCGTAGACCCGAGCAATAGTGCGCACATCTCTTAGAGCATCACCTTCTACATCTTCAGCTCCTTTTATTGTTTCACGAGCCTGAAGAATCATAAATGCAGTGATGAAGAAAAGCCATGTAGGGATGGGAAAAACAATGTTAGCAACTGTTTCACCATATACTAGCGAACCATAGATTACTCCAAAAGCGAAAGAAAATGCAACCATGAAATTACCAGCTATACCCAGTTGTTTCACCTTCGCTGCATAGGCATACCCAACAATAAGGAATACAATAACAACCGCAGTTCCGATTGGACCATTTAACCATGCAAAGAGGACACCTATACTACTCAGAAATCCAACATATATCCAAGCCTGCCTTATTGTCATTCTACCACTTGGTAATGCTCGATGATGTCTGTTGATTTTATCAATTTCAATATCGAAAATATCATTGACCACATTACCTCCAGCAGCTACGAAGAAATATGTGATATAGGCATAGATGAAGTTCAGCAACAATGTAGTTGTATCAACAATGCCGACATCAACTTTTGATGCAATGGCTATACCAGCAATCACTGTAAGCCCTCCAATGATACAGTTTTGAGGGCGAATAATTGAAAGAAATGCCTTTGGATCAATCTTGGTGTTTTTTGATGTGGTTTCGGATTCAACAGAACTCATACTACTCTCCATCCATCATGCTTGCACCTTATAATTTGATTAAAGGGTTTCGGGAAGCTCAAGTCAGTACTTACCCAATGACTCTTATTTGAAAATTCTTCAGCTCGAGATGGAGTTGGTGTTAGTGTTCAAAGATCTTCCAAAAGAAGACCTCATGAAATTAATTGATGTGTATGCCAAAGCATGGCAGGCGATGGACGGTGCATACTTTTTAGCTCTGGAAGAGAAATACGGTATGGACATTGCAATAGAGATGGACAAAGCAGCTTGGAGAATTTTCTCACCTATCGAAGCAAAACGTATTATGAAAGAGTTTGACATACCTCAAAATGGCGGCTTAAAAGCACTAGAGCAGGCATTGGGATATCGTGTATACGCCACATTGAATAAACAGTCCACAGAATGGAAAGATAAGAAAACGCTAGTCTTCACAATGGAAGCATGTAGAGTGCAAGTTGCGAGAAATAGAAAGGGACTTCCAGATTTTCCCTGTAAGCAAGTGGGCATAATTGAATATGAGGAGTTTGCTAAGACAATCGATCCCCGGATAATTACTAGATGTAGTTTCTGTCCTCCGGATGAACACCCTGAGAA
Organism: Candidatus Thorarchaeota archaeon; assembly: GCA_016841005.1. The sequence goes on from JAEORG010000005.1 coordinate 7,202, forward strand.
TGCGTATTGCAAATGGGAATTTTATTTGGAGGAATGAGTGACTGAAAGGAGTGTCGTTTGGTCCTGCGGGATATCCAGATGATGCGAAGGGCAATGTCAAGAAAGTATTCGATATTCTGAAAGAAGCGAAGTTATCCGCCCTTGAATATGCTGCAGTCTACGGTTTAAGAACAAAGGAAGAAAAGGCTCGTCTAATTGGCAAACTTGCCGCTGAGAATGGAATTGCAATGAGTCTTCATGCTGCGTACTATATTAGTCTGGCATCAAAGAGTCTTGAAATTAGAAACAGGTCAAAACAACGTCTGGTGAAAGCACTGACACTCGCACCATTGATGGGTGTGAAAAGAATTGTTTTTCACGCGGGAACCCATGGAGGATTACCACCTGAGGTATCTTACAAAATCATAAGAATTGCATTGCAAGAAGTATGGAATGAAGCAGGACAACTAGGTGATGGCGCATTACTGGCGCCGGAGATTGCAGGTAAGATTAATGCATTTGGTTCTGTTGAGGAGATTATTAGACTCTGCCAAGATGTGGAAGGTGCAATTCCCACAATTGATTGGGCGCATCTATATGCAAGAAGCCAAGGAACGATAAACGACAAGAGTAGCTATCTTAAGATTCTCGAGAAATTTGAAGACGCTTTGGGAAAGCAATTTGCCGAGAATATGCACTTTCATATTAGTGGAATTGAGTATACTCAGGCTGGTGAATCAAAACATCGTCCACTAGGAGGAGAGTGGGGACCTGATATTTTACCGCTGGTCGAAATAATAGCAGAAGTGGGTTATAAGCCAACATTCATTTCGGAATCAACAGAGCCATTACGAGGCGCATTATTCGCCAAGTATCTTCTTGAAGAAGTGGAGAGATCTCGAAAATGACTGAACTGATGTTTATCTTTGGAAAGAATTGGCTTCTCTCATTAGCAGAATTGATAGTTCATCTTGAGGACAAAGGTCTCTTTAGAGAGATAAAGGACTATTCAAAGTCAGGGGCGATCATATCAACAAGTCGGTCAGTCACAAATGGAAACATCATAGACATTCAGAGTTCACTCGGTGGATGCTTCAAGGTTGGACGGGTCATCCATTCATACAACATTAACGAAGTTAAGGATGCATATCCGTCAGAGGGAGGACCAAACAAGGAAGCAAGGAGAACTATCTCTGATTGCCCTTGGATTCATAGTGTTTTTGGAAAACCACGAGGTAAGAAAATAAGGTTCGCAGTTTCAACATACCAGTCACATACCAAGAAGGCTCCTGTTCACTACACACATTTTACAAAGGGATTGAATGATTCAATCAAGAAGATTCTGCTAGAAAAAGGAGCTCGGAAAGTAGACTATGTTATGTATGATAAACCTGATAGAAGAAATGAGAGAAGAATCAATACTGCTCTCTGGCCTCATACAATATCTAAGCATAATCTGCTTAAACCTCCTAATGCTGAAATCCTTGCATTATACACAGAAACCGGTTTATACCTCTCGAAGACTGTAGCAGTATATGATTCTATGTTACAACAGTATCGTGATGAGTCACGTCCGTATATCTCATCCGAAATTAGTACAAGCCCCAAGATTTGCAGAACATTGCTGAATTTCGCTGGTGCTCGAAGTGGAGATGTTGTTCTGGACCCATTTTGCGGGAGTGGAACCCTCCTAATGGAGGCAGCTTTGTTAGATATGAAATGTATAGGTCTTGATTTGGATGGGAACGCAGTAGAAGGATCTCGCTCGAACTTACTCTGGCTAGGGAGAGATTTAGGATCGCAAATCAATTTTAGAATCTATAAAGGAGATGCCTCTGAAGCAGATGATTTGATTAAATCGAAGGTTGATGCGATAGCCTTTGAACCTCACCTAGGTCCAACCTATAAAGATAGACCTACTCGTGTTGAAGCTGAGAAAGAGATGAGGAGCCTCACATTACTATATCGCTCAGTTTTGAAGTCCTTGAGCAAGATTCTCAGGAAGGATGGTAGAATCGCTATGACTATTCCTGTTATTCGAACTACTGAAGGAGAGGTTAGTCTTGACCTAAGGGAGATGCTTAAGGATACAGAATTTGATGTCTATAGACTGCTCCCACAACATGCGTTTCGTAACTTTGTTATGTCAAAACGTGAGATTGACATAAAGACGAATAGAACTATTCTTCCTGAACGCAAGAGAGGACAGATTATTCAGCGAGAGGTTGTGATGTTAGGGAGAGGCTAAAACAGATTACGAATTACATCATCTAGGATTGCATAGGTTTCGAGACGGTTTAAGTCTCTTTTAACATAAGGCATAGCATGATCGAAAATCATTGAACGGAAGGCAGTCTTACTTGTCACATCCTTTGTAGCCAATGCCACAACACGAAGCAACTCTTCAAGTGCAGATCTCAATTTAGAGTAATTAGTATTGTAAACATCAATGGAGAGAACCTCCACTCCTCCTTCATCAATTACAATATCAGAAAGGAATGGATTCGCCTCCATGACTGGTTCTGCAAGTTCAAGAATTCGATTTATCAGCTTCTTGCGAGTCTTCTTATCTGTCTTTACTCGTAGAATAGCACGGAATAAGTGGCTATATACTTCAAGGCAATCCATTGATTTTCCAGCTATTAATGCCTCATCAGTTTCTTCGTATTGAGTTACAAGTTCATCTACAAAATTCCCAAAGCCTTTGAATGTCTGCGGACTTCCAGTCCAATTGCTCAACACAATGTCTACAGTCTTTTCTTTTGGAATCTCTTTGCGCATGAACTCGTTGAGCGCATACTCCAGAATGAATCGCATATGACCTACTCGAGCCTGTTTTGAAACAACCATCACAAATAACAAATGCTCATTCTCTTGCCAAACGTATCGACTGGTTTCAGTATCAATAATTCTAAGGTTCTCATGAGATGCTTTGTCTATGAATGTATGAGTTGCTGATAAGAAGGGAGCAATCAAATCCATGTCAATCTCGATTCCACTATAAGCTCGAGATACAATATTTCTACCAGTCTGTCGCTCTATTAGCCAGACTCCATAGATTTGACGCTTATCAGACATGTCGGAACTCCACATTTTTCTTACATTTGCGTTTGATAAGATTATGTAAGATAGTCTAACCATCTTTCCAGTTGATATGAATAAGAACACCTATTCATATACAGAAGTTCAAGTATTGTTTCAATCTCGTCCTCGAAGAAACCTAAAGTAAGTCCTAAGATTTCGTGGTGATACGTATAATCCAGGAACCTTAGACATATACTCGTTGTAGCCTTCCCCAAATCGTTCCAAGAGTTCTCCTTCTTCCACATGAATATGAATTCTGAAGCAAATATACAGAATAATGAAGAGCGTGAAAGAATACAATGAAAATCTGAGGGCACAAAAAGATACCACGATTAGAAGAACACCAAGGTATGCTGGATGACGAATAACTGAGTAAATTGCGTGTTCTTTAAACTCAGATTCTTCAGGAAAGTAAACGTATACCAGAAGACCAGTATCAAGTCCTAATTCTGTAATAGCTCTTGCAATGGTCACAATCCCAAGCACCACAATGATGGTAGCAAGACTGATTCTGAGAATGATATCAATCTCATTAGGTACACCTAGTAGAGGTAAAATGGATCGAGAGAGAGAGATTGTCAAATCATTAACGGGTGGACTAGGAGGTAAAGACCTCACAGAAAATACCCCATGGAGGAGTACTGACATCTGCAACCATGCACCAGAAAATCCTGAAGGTAGTATTTTCTGATAGGCGAGATTACCATATTTCTCCTGCATTTCTATTCTTTTACGCCATAATCTAGTCAGTAAAGTCAATCCTATTGATGCAATAATCATACTCCCCAGCATAGGAAATAGAGGTTCAAGTTGTGTAAGCAATTGTATTTGTGGAAATATCCTAGGAACAACATCCATGAAGAGTTGGAATCCTAAACCAATTGAAATCATGATAGGCGCTAATGCGCCAAGTAAACCGATTTTCTTACCGTCATAACCTGGTAACTTTTCACGTATTTTTTCAATACCGTGGACCATTGTTGAACCACTTCTCTCTATCTTGAACCTGATTAAAAATAAATAACATTTGGAAGGTCTACAAAAATCATCCTAGACTGTTAATATCAGAAACTAAGAGATGAGATGGGGAAGAACCCCATCCATCATTCTCTCTCCGGAAACGATTTTCGCCCAAGTCAACTTAGGTCGTTGAGATTCCCAACTTCTCAACCATTTCCTTGTAACGGTTTCGCACTGTTACTTCAGTAACTCTAGCAGTTCGTGCAATCTCAAGTTGTGTACGTCGGGATCCTGTTAGGATACTCGCAACATAGATTGCAGCCGCTGCCATTCCCTTCGGGTCCTTTCCTATGGTGAGCCGTTCCTCACGAGCCAATTGGAGAATATCAATTGCTTTCTTCTTTGCCTCTCCGGGGATTCCTAGTTCGGTCCCAAATCGATGAACAAACTCAACCGGATTTGAGTGGGGAATCTTTAGGTTAAGGTAACGAAGAATAAGTCGAACACACAGACTCAGTTCTTTGCGAGTAATGTGTATCTGATCGCAAATCTCCTCTAGGGGACGTGGTA
>JAEORG010000475.1 GCA_016841005.1 Candidatus Thorarchaeota archaeon
AAGTAAGTAACGTGGGTTCCTCTTCTGTCACCATATATGGCTTGTCAAGTGTATTATATTTGCGTGTTTGATATCTTATCCTCTTTGTATTCACGCATTGGTTGGTTGCAGCAGTCTAGAGTCCCAACACCGGATTTTTGAACTACTACAATCTGTTGACAGATATCACAAACATAAGTTGCTCCTTCTTTGGCCATAATGAGGTTCCTCAATTAGGTACCAGAAACAATTAGAATAAGAGATTTGCGGAGAATGAAAGAGCGTGATAGTTGAATAAACATGCCTCCAGCATATCATAAAATCATCTATAACTAAACTAGGAATACCACGCATAGATACAAATACTTCGAATGTAATTTGCTAAGATACAGGTACGAGGCGATTTGCTTGGCTGGGTTAACAAAGGGAATGATTGCCGATGTAAAAAATGAGAAACAAATCTCTCTTCCAGAAGTATTCTTCGGTAATCCGATTCTAAAAGAAATGAAAGCTGCAATGGTAATTTACTTCGAGCGATCGGGAGAAGTTCGCTTGATTCCAATGATGAAGCTTGGAGGCGCACGAGTTCGACTTGAAGTTGAAAAAGTAAATCCTGCGCTCATGCAGATTATGACTCAGTTGTTTAAGCAACATGATCTCAAAGTTTTATTTACAACTGGATTTTGCTTTGAACAGAATCGTTGTGTCTATGAGGTATACTTTGAGGCGGAAGGAATTAAGGAAAAGGAATCTCAAATTAGGAGCACAATTGAAGGAATTCCTGGACTCTTTGAAAGCGAGTTTGAGATTCTTGAACTGGGAAAAGGCTGGTAACTAACCTATTATCTTGAGTGCGACAGTTTCTTTCACATTTGTTTCAATTAGCTCTAATTTTGTATCTAGTAAAGACTCTAAATATCCACGTAGAAAGGAACTGGGGTAGAAGGGACTACCAATTACAATCTTATCTTCTTGCAATCGAATTGAGCCCCACCCAGCTTCTTGCAAGAGGTTCAACACGAGTATTCTATTGGACGGATTTGTAGGATCTGCACTATGATTTATTCGTACAACATCAGCGACAGGAGCTTGTCTACCAGCTGTCTTTCCAAGCTCATATTGATCATTTGGTGTGAGAGTTGAGAAAAAGACAGAGGAAATAGTTTCAGGCTCTAGTAAAACACGAATATCATTTACATAGATACCTCTCTCCCCCCACTTATTGACTGAGAAATCAAGATACCATTTTACTGCGTCTTCAATTAATTGTGCTCGTGACCTTGATGCACCTTCTTCCACAAGCTTGTCTATCCGATTTTTTAAAGACTGACTAATTGTTACACTAATGATATCCTTTGTGACATCCTTGGTCTTTCTTCCCTTTGAAGACATCGTAAATCCTCCTAAACCCTGAAACAATTATCATTTATTGTATAATCATAGGGAATATTTGATTCTATCGGATTGTATCAGATTTTATTTCTAAAGCAGGAAATAATATCTAATTTGAAACTCAGATGTATTGGAAAGGATAAAGCTTAATGGCGTAATACATCATCATCACTATAGGTTATACTATTGTCACATTGCGAACTCTGGTTAGAGATTAAGAACCACGAGAAATCATTCCGTGTTGCACTCCTTGTTCCTGAGGATACAGAAGTTCCTGAGGGGTATGAACGATGCGAAGGATATAATGATCCTTCAGAAAAGAATTTGTATGTTACAGAATGGTTTGCAGGAATAAAACCAGCGAAAGACAAGATGGATGCAACAGCACAATTCTATACGGATAACAATGTGAGATTTCTATTCTTTAGAGAAATAAGAAGACCCAAATGCTAGGTATTTTTTAGAAAAGAAAAAGGGTGTGAGGGGGGGACCCCCTCATATGCTATGGTAATGACGGTACAGTAGGCGCGGGCCAAGGTAGAGTAATTCCTACCAGGCCTGGAGCCACAATTACAATTATTCCGACTGCTATGGCTGCCAATCCAATTATCACTAGGACTGGAGTTGATGCGAAGACCTTTCCAATCAATGTGATAATGTTAATCAGTAGTCCAAAGAGACCATAGAAGAAGAAGAACAAAATTGCAGCGATGATTGCCATCCACTTCAAAGAAGTTACCTGAACGATATACTCACCTATGAAGGGAGCGTCAGCATACCCGATTAAGAATCCGTAAAGTGTGAAAGTTGTGAAGAGTGACGCAGCTATTGCAAATACAAATGCCAGCGGAAACTTTGACAAGACTCTCATCACTAAAGCAAATCCAGCAAGAATCAAGACTCCAGCTACAATTGCTCCACCGGGTTGTGTTTCAAACACAATATAACCGACTAGTATATCCAGGATTCCTATGAAGAATCCAAGAAAAGTACCTAATTTTACGAGTATATCAAAAATGGTACCTAGCAGCGGTATAGGATCTGTAATATTTTCCAGTAACCAAGCAGCTGCTAAAATTCCAGTAATAATTAATACCCAGCCTACAACCCATGCATCAGCAAACCATGTCATGATTTGGCCTAGGGTTAGGTCAAATACGCCGAATTGAAGCATTACTTACACCTCGTGCTTACTAATGCCACAAAAGGCATCCTTTCCTATAAACTATTCCTAGACTAGTTCCATGCCCATAATTCCACTCGCTAAGACAAACGAAATGAGATATAGTAGTAAACAGATGAATCCAATTAAGCCACTCCTTGATCCACCAACCATTCGTGTATTCTGATAACCTGTAGAAGCAGTTGTTGCTGCCAATGCAGTAACCAATGGCAGAATGTCTAAGATTCCAATAGAACCGAAGAATAGAGATGAATCGCCAGATAGAAGTTGACCAATGAATAAGAAAGGCGCAAGTGATGTAAGAAGACCAAGTACAACTGAACTAGTTGCACTCAGAAGAAGGACCTTCAGTTTTTGTGCTGCAATTATGGTGTCTCGCTCTTTTGCGACTGCAGACCTTTTGACAAGACGAGCTGATATTCTTGAAATTCTCTCACCTGCATCCAACGCAGAGGCTTCGCACATCTGGGTTATCATTCCAATAAGGTTTGCCACCCTTTGGCCAAGTGCATTTTCAGCCGCTAGTTTCATTGCTTCATCCAAACTTCGATTATTCCAATATACTGAATTGATTGCAGGATCAATTATTCTCTGTACTTCAGGTCCTACATTTTCTCTTACCGCAGGAAGTGCAACCTCGAGAACATCCCCCATTCTGAGTCGCTCTCCTAGTAGAATCATAAAGTTCAGAAATTCGTCATACTCCTCGATGATTTGCTTTTGCGTAGGAACAGAGATTCCAGTTGCTTGAGGCCTATCGAAGTATGCAGAAAAAGACTGTGAAAATCTTGAACGAAGTATTGCATTAAGAATAATGAAAAAAGGTGCAATGAGAAGTACGGCTATATTGGTTGCATATCCTCCAAGTGAAACTGCAAGTGTGAACATTATCGGGATATATGTAACCAATGCAGCGACTATCAATAATCTACTCTCTATTTCTAGATTCTTTTGTCTAAGTGTAGTATCTGCTTCGAATGACTCACCAGAAAGCATCTCTAGTAAATCAGTTTTTGCTTCAAGTGACGATAAAATTGCGATAAGATATCTCCGTAAATCATCGGAGGGTTGATTTTTAGCAAATTCAGAAATGCACTCTTCAGGAGGTATGCCCCTGTTGATATCACTTAGAAACTTAGAGAAAGTTGCGGAAAGAAGAGGATGCCTTGAGTTTGCCACCA
>JAEORG010000476.1 GCA_016841005.1 Candidatus Thorarchaeota archaeon
ATTGTCGCTCTTGAAGAAGTTGGTGTTCTTGGAATAGCACTTGGATGTGCATTCTCTTTGCCTAGTATAATTGGGGAGGGCATTAACAAGTTTGGGACTGAGAAACAGAAGAAGGAATACTTACTTCCTACACTTAAGGGGGAGAAGATATGTGGGGAGGGTCTCACAGAACCTAGAGGTGGTTCTGATTTCTTCGGTACAAATACAACTGCAATACAAAAGAATGACAAATTCATAATAAATGGTGAAAAGCGGTTTGTTGCAGGTGGAGTAGGAGCTGATTACTTTCTAATATATGCAAAGACCGATTTTGATGCCCCACCTCATAAATCACTGAGTGCGTTTTTGGTCAACCGAGATGATGGAGTCAAGGTGGAAGAAGAGTATGAGCTCATGGGTTGTAGAGGAATGGGTGCAGCAAGAATTGTATTCAATGATCTAGAAATACCTTTTGAGAATCTCGTAGGTGACCTTCACGAAGGAAATGATGTATTCAATGCTATGATGGTACCTGAACGACTAACATCTGCAGCCGGTCCAATCGGAATGGGTAGAGCTGCCCTTGAGATTGCCATAAAATATGCGGATAAACGTGAAGCCTTTGGTCGTCCTATTCGACGATTTGAAGGTATTAGTTTCAAGGTGGCTGATTGTGCAACACTTCTAGATGCTAGTCGTGGCATAGCTTATCGCGCAGCTAAGGTCGCAGACACTGGGCAATGGTGTCGAAAAGAAGTCTCTCAAGCTAAGGTGTTTTGCACAGAGGCTGGTCTAAAGGTTGTAAGCGAAGCCATGCAAATAATTGGCGGAATTGGTTATACAGATGTATATCCAATAGAGCGTCTATTTCGTGATGCTCGTTTAGCAACAATATGGACTGGGAGCAATGAAGTGCAGAGATTGATAATTCAGAATGAAGTCTTTAATGAAATTCTTGCTGAAGATATGTCCTCTAAGCGAAATGTAGAATTGGATACTCCCGGGGCTCATAAGACATCTGAGAAGGTCTTCAAACAAGATCCTGAAAAATACAGATCAAAATAGTTTGCCTTAACATAATTATTAAATATCGTTAAGAGAATATATACTTAGATTTAGGAGAGAAAAACTATGGGTAAATTAGTATGCGTAAAATGTAATCACTCAGAACATATACCAGTTCATTGAGGAAAAGAGATGCATCAAGAAGGAACACAGCTAGTCTGTTGGATGGGTAAAGGCTGTGGATTTGAAGACATTCCCGAACACTGTGGCGAAGTCATGCGCGTAGAACCGTAGAAGACCAATCTAGGAGGCAATCATCTGTTATTAGATTTAATTGACAAAAGGCATAGTGGTAGAGCGTATGATACTCGTCATCTTCCCGATGATGTTCTTGACTCTATATTAGAGGCTGGTCGAAGGGCACCATCTTGTGCGAATACACAGGCTTGGCACTTCATTGTACCCAAAGATCCAGAGATACGCAAGCTAGCAAATGAAGCTATGTCTAGAGGTAATTCGTGGGGTGAGAGAGCTCCAATTATGGTCATTGTTGCAACACATCCAGAGGGTGGTTGTTCATCCCATGGACTTCCATATTTCATGATGGATGTTGGCTTGGCTGTTCAGAATATGTTGTTGCAAGCAGTACATATGGGACTCATGGGGCATCCCACAGCAGGATGGGATGAAGAGAAGATGAAACAAGTTCTCAATATCCCTGATGAGTACAGAATCGCAACCGTAGTTTTCTTTGGATATGAATACGAAGGTGAGCCTACGTTTCTTTCAGAGAAGAATCAGGAACGCGAAAAGAGTAGGACTTCACGAAGACCTATCGATGAAGTAGTTCATTGGAATGGCTGGTAATCAAATTAAAATATCAGTGCTCACTAAAATGAGCTGACGAGGAGAATTCAGTGATGCAGATATTAGAATTCACACAACTTCTGATATATGGAATTCCAGGTATTCTACTCGGATTTGCTCTTGGTTATTTGATAGGTGGAACAAGCTCTCTTCGTTACCTGGAACGAATTGGAATAGGCGTTGTTGTTGGAATCATTGGTGGTATTATTCTCTCCCTTTTTATTGCAGTAATCATTACGCCAAATGACTTCAGTGTGCTGCTTTCAATAATATCTACATTCACTGGGATAATTTTTGGTGAGATGATGAATTGGTCTTCCATCGTAAGAACAAAAACAAAGGATCATATTATTTTTAATCCTGAAGAAGAGGATGAGGAATTCGATCGTCAGCTCAAAAGCTTCATGGACTCTGGTTCTTAGATTTCCCTTTCTGTATTCCCTAAAAGCATTCATAAGTACATTCGGATAACTGTTCTAAACTAATCTTTCAAAGTGATAAAGATGCGAAGGATGCTACCTCATTTTCTAATATTATCATTAATTTCATGTATGCTCTGGGCTCCTTTCATCATTCCTAGTTCTGCACAACCTGCTGGATGGGGTGGTGATGAAAACCTAAACGTAAAAATGGAGATAAACAATCAGTCGGTAATTGGAGATGTTGACCCGATTCCAATTCTCACAAATCCTGATTTTTACTTTGAAGTTCAAGTTGGAAATAACCTGACTCTTAATTCAATTAACTTTCAGATGGTCTACATGGGTTTTCCAATGCCGGTGCAGACATATCCATTTGGATATTATCTCCCAACCGGTACTACATTTAATCAATCTCAGGTACTGGATCTAAGTGCCTTCCTTGATACTGGTGGCCTTGGTGCTATAGGTGGAACTCTCACTGGTATTTTCTCATTCAACTATACCCTTGAAGGAGAAACAAACAGTACCGTTGTTTCAGAGCAGTTCACACTTCTACTTGGTCCTCAGGGAACTGGATCAATCTTCACAATTACAGGTCTAATAACAGTCGGATTTACAGTCATGGCTGTTTTCTCACTTCTTCTTGCATTAGATGAGTTTCAACGTGGTATATTCGCTGCGAGGAAGCTTCGCGGCGCGAAGAACGCCTCAGATGTAGGTATATTCCCGACTCAAGTTGTGTTAAGACGGAAGCCAAAGAAGAAATCCGAGAGTGAAACTATCAGCCAAGATGAGCTACTCAGACGAGTTCAAGAAGCAGCTAAGTCGTCTTGGGACGGAAAACGTTGTCCTAAATGTGGCAAGAAATGGAAAGCAGACTCACCAACCTGTTCAAAATGTGATATCAGCAAGGACCAAGCTC
>JAEORG010000477.1 GCA_016841005.1 Candidatus Thorarchaeota archaeon
ATTAGATCACATCATTGGAATTCAACAATCACGAATTGAACAATATATTCCTGATCTAGTAAATGGGTTTCTAATGACGATGGGGTTGTATATTTTTGCTCTTTTTCTCGGGTTAGGTCTTGCATTAATTCTGTCTATTGGTCGACATTATGGTGGTCCAATAATCTCCAGAATTGCCACAGCGTATATTGAGTTTATGAGGGGTACCCCGCTACTTGCTCAGATTCTACTAATCACTTATCTTCCCATAGCGTTGAATCTTTGGTTAGAAGCACAAGGATTGCCCCCAATTGATAATTCATGGCGGATTATTCTTCCAGATCCTTTTGGAACTCCCCGTATCATTCTAAACAATTCAATTCTTTTATGTGCCATTACCCTCGGTTTGAACAGTGGGGCATATCAAGCGGAATTTATCCGAGGCTCACTGTCATCCATATCAGCTGGTCAAACACTGGCTGCTCAATCAGTAGGTATGACGAAGCGACAAGAAATCAGACATATAGCTCTCCCTCAAGGTCTTAGACGTGCAATACCAGCTTGGTCAAATGAAGCAGTATACCTTCCGAAATACACGACTGTCGCATATTTCGTAGGCGTTCCAGAATTCTTTAGTGCGATAAAATTAGTAGTGTCACGAACTTATCAAGCGCTTTTTGTCTATGCTCTGGCTGCGATTATTTTCCTAGTTGTTATAACCATCATCTCCTGGCTTTTGGACTATGTGTACAAAAGAGTCAGGATCCCTGGGATGTAACCTAGTGAGTAAATCCCGGTTGAGTTGAATTAATGCAACAAAGTACAATTTACTATCCTAGAATTTAGTAGGTGTCGAGTCATGAGTTCCTAGGTATGCTATCCAATTAATCGTGCATTATCACGCTTAATCTTGTCTTGAATCTCCTTATACTTAACATGTACCACATGTGCTTCCTCCTTTCTTCCCAATCTTTCTAGTGCTTCAGAGAGGACTTTCCATCCAATGAGAGATTCGGGATCAATTTCAACAGCCCTCTTATAATATTCAAGACCTTCTTGTGTTCTATTGCTTTCGAATGCAATTTGCCCAAGATACATTGCTAAGCTATGGTCCTTAGGAAATAGCGTGAACATCCGAAGGTACAGCTTTTCAAGTTCTTCTATCCTGTTTAGATGTTTCAATGATCTGGCAATCGCTTTTAATGCATGATAACTATTGGGCATCAGCTTCTCTGCTTCCATTAAGGTTTCAATCGCCTTCTCCCATTGTTCCATCTTACTATAGGTCATTCCCAATGAAACAACAGCATCATAATAGGTAGGGTTGATTGCGAGACTATGATGAAAAGCCTCTACAGCATCATCGTATTTCCCCTTCTGGAAATATGCGACACCCAATGCTGACCAATATTCGAACTTGCTTGGTTCAAGCTTCACAGATTTCTCTAAATGTTTTATCGCTAGTTTGTTTTTGCCTTTGAGAATGTATAGTCCTCCGAGATCGCCATTTGCATAGGGATTATTCTTGTCAAATTTTAGACAACGTTTGAAAGCATCAATGGCTTTGTCTCCCTCGTTCAATGAAAGGTATGCAACGCCAAGAATATGCCACTTCTCAGCATCTTTGGGATTGACTCCAAGATCCTCAATTAACTTCTGTACTTCTTTCTCAGTATTTGACACAATGACCATTCCTTTGGTTGACAACTTTGCATGTGCATAAATCACAGATTAGTATTGTCTTCAGGATCCTTCAAAATCATTGGAATTCAGAATTCGTCCAATCCTTCATGGTCGATCCAGGCTTTATAGTGCGGCTCGAAAGTCCCTCGAATACCATGAGAGGCTATCAATCCTGTCACAAAATCATCAAGTGTGTTTGAGAATTGCAAGTATTTAGAGGTGTCTTTTTCTCTCAATTTATTACATTCCAAAACAAATTTCTCAGGATCAATATTCAACTCCTTAAGGAGGAGGTTCCGAATTTGTTTGTACTCTTTGATATGGATGAGCGTGCTATGATTTCTAGCTCTTAAAATTCGATACCCATTACCGGTTCTCCATAGACGTGATACATTAAGCCATTCCTTAGTTAATGTGGGTAGCGTTCTATCGATTGCTTCCAAAACAAAAACTGTTTCACGATATCTGGCTTTTACCAGGTCTCTGACGATGATGGCGGATCGCGTTGAAGACATTTCATCTACATTGAAGAAAAGAGTTGAACCGCCATTCCTAAATTGATTCCGTGTAATTTGCACGAGGATATCGAAAAGGCTGTCTGATGCTTTCCCCATGTCGGTAGGAGTATCGACTGACAGTAGTTCATTGAAGATTGTGCAATCAACTCCAAGAAGCTCGGGTACGCCAAAAAGTGACAGGATTATATGATGGGTTTTCAACCAATGCTTCTGATACGTATCAAGGCAGCCTACCTGAAGAATTGTGATTAGATCATCCCAGTCCTTCTTCGAGTGAATATTCGCCTGCAGAGCATTATCTATGATAGTAGCTAGTTCTTTGGAACTATCACTTGCTAGCAATGCATAGATGGTTTCTATATCAATCTCCATGACTGAGAAAATGAGGCATCAGTACTACTTTTGGTTTGTGCTAATCTGAAGACAGAATTATTGGAACATTTATTAGATAACTTATTGATAATTGATATATATTATAGGGGTATTACTTTGCGAGAGAGTGGAGGCGAGACAGACGGACCCACTCCGGTAGAGCTAGACATAATGCGCGCATTCGGGTGGGCTGTCGTAGAAACAGAGGATACATTGTATCAGAGATATATCCATTTATCAGCGTCAAGTTCACTTATGACTGATAGTACTTTTCGTTCTTTCCTTCGTAAGATGGAAGCAAAGGGGTATGTTGCACCATTATCATTACATGGACAACGAGCTTATCGTCGGCTTCTAGTTGGGAAAGAGATAGGTAAAGAACTCCATCCTCAAGTTCCATTGGATGAAATGCGACTTGCTTTGGGGTCCTTGAAAGCCAAACCAAAATTCGGAAAGAAGATTCGCTCTAGAGTCACTAGTGAGGTCGTTGAGGATTCTGACATTGTAGGGGAGGAGATTCAACGGGCCTTGGAGGATTGGATGCTTCGAGATTCGGACAG
>JAEORG010000478.1 GCA_016841005.1 Candidatus Thorarchaeota archaeon
ACACAATTTACATTGATTCATCAGCGTTAGGTGGTTTAGGAACGTACATCATCAATGTTGAGGCAGTATGGCCAGGTGGTGTGGCTCCATATCACAACAATGCAGACCGAGATGTGTCAGTATCAACCGTTAGAAGAACAGCAACAGTTGAGATACTCGAACCTGCAAATCAACCACGATATCTAGATAATTTGGTCTTTACATTTGCATTTGTTGATTCCATCAATGGATTACAGATAAGTATCGCTCCATCAGTTGTAAGTATTTACGCAGGAGGAAGTTTACTTGCACCAGTAGATTATACAATTACACCGACTGGTTTGGCATTCATAGTCACTATTAATTCAACAGTGCTCTCACCGACTCTCGTCACAAATTACAATGTAACGATTCTAGTTGACTGGAATGATGTTATGGTCCCATTCTATGTTGATGATACAACATCAATGAAGGTGACAACGACACAACGTATCATCCTTGTTGAGCCCCAACAAATTGAAACGACACCAGTGCACGATTTAATGAACATATCATTCATTCTTTCTGATGAAGATAACGACAATCCTGTTTCAGATGCAATTATCCTATTCAGCTGTGTTAATCCTTATCGAAATATAGAAGGATTCTATACAATAGTTGAGGATGCTCCAGGTGAATACAAAATTTCTATTGATACAGATATATTAGTGACAGGTCCAGCTGATTTGGGAGATTTCATCTTTCAACTTCAGATTCAGTGGAATCCACTAAATTCACCATATTATCGGAATAAGACTGCAATTTCACTCACAGGTTCAGTTGACCGTATCTATCTTAATATGCAAGCAGGTGTTCCTACACCGTCATCAGTTCAAATTACTGATAATATTACAATACAGATTACCTTGATAGATGTAGACCATAATCAAGGAATCAATATTCCAACAAATCAGATAGCTGTGACATTATATCAAGGTTTGACACCTCTAACTACACCAAGTATTATGACAATCACCTATCTTGGTTCAGGGATATATGACATTGAATTCAGTACTATCGATATTGATAGTGAAGGAAGTTATTCTGCTAAGATTGCAATTAATTACTATCCATACACAGCTGTACTAGCAAATCCGTCATTTACAGTAACCCCAATCTCAACTTCTTTGACATCTTTAGAAACAGAGATTATCTTGTATTGGACTCAGAGTGCAAATGTATCTGTTAGATACAATGATCTATTGCATCTCAATCTAACAACAGGTGCCACTCTGATATGGACGTACGGTCTAGTATCAGATAACTTCACTGAAGTCAGCTTAGGTATCTATAATGCAAGTATTGACACTGCAATTAAGAATTCAGGTACAAATGTACTCACAATAACAGCTTCCAAAGACAAGTACTCGCAAAGTGTGATAACGGTAACACTAATTGTACTTTCACTACCAAGTGAATTGATCATCGAAACTCCAGATGCTGTGTTTGAGGAATACAGAGGAAACCCAGTGGATGTAGTTGTATACCTTATGGACCTCTACAACAATATCGAGGTAGAATCCGGCATTACAGGTGTTATAATGACCTTCGAAGGAACTCAATACACATTATTCCATAATGTGACCCACCCAATGTATTGGTATAGGACACTCCCGACTGAGGCAACAGCAGATTTAGAACCAGGAAGAATATACTCAGCACGAATTACAGCTCAATCAGTGAATTTTGAACCTGCAAGCACAGTTTTCAAGATTGACCTTCTTGCAACCGCAACTACGATTCATCTCTATGGAGACACAATAGCTCGTATGGATAAAACATATGGAGAGATGGTTACATTCACTCTCAACTTCACTGAAACAGTTACAGGTGACATTATTGATAGTGGAATTATTAAATGGGTAGATTCTGCTTTTGGAATCAATGAAACATTTACCTTTAATGCAACATCAGGTCTATGGGAACTCACATTCAATACATCTAGATTAGCCTATGGAACATGGGGAATAACTTTTGATGGATTCCCAACAGATACCAATCTAGCTGAAGATCGTGTTGATTTGGCAATCACTATAAAGAAAATTACTACAGCTGTCATCAGTCCAATCATAGGAGAAATCTATTGGGGCTGGGTTGGAAATATTACATTCTTCTATCACGACACTTATTTCGATAAAGGAGTTGAGAATGCAGATGTCGCAGACTATAGTTATGGAGATTTAAGTGGAGTTGCACTGGATCTAGGAGATGGTTGGTATTCTATTTTAATCGATACGACAGTTCTCGATTCTGGTGTTAAATATACACTTACTATCGACTTTTCAAAGGCCAATTATCAGGTAAGTGGTGCAACAATATCTCTCAATATTGAAGAGGTTCCAACAGAGGTCACTCTGTCTACACCAACAGATAATCAAGTTAACAATGAGGTCGATGAGCTTGAGGTTCTATTTGGTGATTCTATCCCAATTAGTTTCTTCTACAATGATACTGACGATTCAGATAGATATGTGGGAGGACTTGCAGGAGCGACAATTACTGGAGTCATCTATGGAGGTGCGCTGGGATCAGCAATAACATTTGACATTATTGATCTTGGAAATGGAACATACTATTTCGTGTTCGATTCAACAGCAACAGAATTGTTCCCCGGAGGTTTACCGCGAGCTCTGCCAGGAGATTTATACACAATAAATATCGAAATTGAACTCGAGCATAGAGAAGGATTTACTTTCCAAAATGCAATCATTTTGAGAATAGAAATTATTGATAGACCAACTACACTTCAGGTCATTACGGAACTGAACGTAGATGGTACTATTTCGATGGTTTATGGACAGACAATCTATGTGGAATTCTACTTCTACGAGAGCTGGTTAGATCGTTATGGTCCAGGAGTCATAGGTGCAACTTTCAATGTATCATCAGAGAAAGCATTTGTTCATGCATTCGGTACTGAAACCTCTGAACCAGGTCGGTATGTACTTGAAATCTACGCGGAAGCACCATTCTTTCCAGTGGGAATAGATAGAGATAGAATCGATGTCACAATAACTCTTAGTCTACCAAATTATGTATCACAGAATATAGAAATAGAGGTTGTTGTTGATCCTACAGAAGAACAAGCCACAATGAGTACTGTGATTACTTATGCTACTCCAACATTCCTACTTGTTCTTCTTTTGGCTGTAGCATGGACTAGGCACTTCAGTATACCAAAGAGATTACGACAAATCAATGGACAGATCAAGAAGCTGAAGAAAGGAAAGATTCCAAAACCAATCGATGATGCTAAGAGCAGACAGCAGCTGGTTGCAGAGCTGTTCAATGATACATATCAGAAACTCGCAATAACTCGTACCGCAAGCGAAATGCCGGATGCAGCAGTTCCAATCGAAGTTCCAGAGATTAGAGAACTCCTTATACAGCTATCAATACTGACTCACCTTAATCAGCAAGAACTTGACGAGTTCAATGCAGACATCTCAAAGATGAAAATGAGTGAGCAGGCAGCCTTCGTGAAAGAAGTCATCATGCAAGAAGCAATTCGTGCAGCTCGTCGTGATGGTAAGACTGTAGAAGAGGTTCTCGAAGATGTAGCTCTTCAAGCATCAAGAAAGATCTCAGCTCCTGAAGAAGAAGTAGAAGTCACACCAGAAGAAGAAGCTGAGGAAAGAGTCTTCTTAGTTGAGGAAGAGGAAGAAGTGGAAACTGAAATCCTAGAACCAGAAAAAGAGGAAGAAACTCCAACAGAAGAGGTAATTGTCCGAACTGAGAAACTTAGTGCATTTGAGATTGAAGAACTCCGTTCAGATCTTGTCAAGAAGGGAGTACCTGCTCATGAAATCGACATGATTATTGAACAGGCTCGTCATCTATCTAGAGAACTTGTTGAGGAACTAATCAAGAGTCTAGGACTTAATGATTCAGGTAAGTAGGCAATGTGTTAGTCAGAAATGACTAACATATCCTCACTTTCTTTCGGAGAGGTAATCTCTGTAACTAATGAATCGATAGTCTCTTTGGTCCTTCAAATCAGCAAGTAATTCAAAGATATCATTCATTCTATGATCAGATGGGTGTATCGCAACCTGAAGAGACCCACCCAGTTCAATCTCAAAGATAGCAGATTCTGTATCGACAAATCGTTTACCTTGACTGATGATCGTTGCTGCAGTTGAGAATACATGAGAATCTGATAACCGATGGATACTCGGACCATCAACTGCATACTTGAATCCAATCTCTTTAGCTATCTTGAATACACGAGGAGGAGCATCCCAAAGAGGAGGAACGAAGCCTGTAGGTACTCTTCCAAAACCTGAACGAATGAGATTGTATCCTCCTTCCATTCGAGATTTAGCTTTTTCAACCGGTAAACTTGCGAATTCATTCATCGACCCAGACTTGCTGAAATGTGAATATCCATGAAGTGAGATCTCAAGGTTCAAGGACAACAAATACTCACCCAAGAAAGACCCGCGACTAAATGAATTAGATTTCTTCATTTCATAGAATGGTGTAA
>JAEORG010000479.1 GCA_016841005.1 Candidatus Thorarchaeota archaeon
ACATTGTATTCTTCCCACCAGCTGGCTTACCAGACAACCCATACGATGTCGCAATTGTATTCGCTACTGGCGGTCTAGGTGACAAGTCATTCAATGACGCAGCCTATAAAGGCGCAACAGATGCCATGAATGACTATGGTATCAACTTCACGTATGTCGAACCAACCGCAATAACGGAATACGAGGGATTCCTTCGAGAATATGCTGCACATGCACAATATGCAGATCCGTATGACCTTATAATTTCAATCGGATTTGATCAGGCGGATGCACTTAATCAAACTGCCTTAGCTTATCCGAATCAATATTTCGCAATAGTTGATATGGTCGTACCTGGTGCAAACATATCGTCCATCGTCTTCAATGAAAATGAAGGTTCAGCATTAGTTGGTGCAATTGCAGGGTTGATGACTGAAACTGATAAGATTGGTTTTATTGGTGGCATGGATATTCCACTGATAAACAAGTTTGCTGGCGGATATATATTTGGAGCAAACTACACCAATCCAGGAGTCAACTTCACAATCGCATACACAAACGAATGGGTTGATACTGTCGCTGGACAGAATCTAGCGGATGGAATGTATGCTGCAGGAGCAGATATTATATTTGCAGCTGCAGGACGTTCAGGTCTAGGTGTATTTGACAGCGCTAAAGCTAACAATGCAACATCTGATGATCCACTCTGGGTTATCGGTGTTGACAGCCCACAAATGTACGTAGGGTGTGCAGATCCAGAAAATCCTGCACCACCAACAGTTGGACTGACCTCGATGCTAAAGAGAGTAGATGTAGCAGTCTACCGTGCAATTCAGGATGTCATCGCAGGTACCTTCTCAGGAGGAATAAAGGTCTATAGCCTATCTAATGGTGGTCTCGGATATGAGATTAACACGGATCTATTGACCCTACCGACAGCCGTGGTGGATGCTGCAAATGCACTAAGACTGGATATTGTAGCAGGGACCGTTGTTGTTCCTGACACAAAGTACTGGCTTCCATAATATGCAATATTTTATGAACTAAGAGGATAGAGGCCTCCGCCTCTCATCCTTTCTTATTTTTCCTAGTCTTCCCGTAGCGTTATATAGTGGTGAAAGCGTAAATAAGGTTTCAAGGAAGAAATGATTGTTTCGATAAGAAATGGTCTGCTTTTCAATCGGAGGTCTCACCGATTTACGCCGTCGAACTCGAGAATATCTCAAAGACCTTTGCTGGAGGTGTACAGGCAAATCGGAATAACACACTCAAAATCAAAGAGGGTGAGGTTCACGGATTGCTTGGAGAAAATGGTGCAGGTAAGAGCACTCTGATGAATATTCTATACGGCCTTATCGCACAGGATGAAGGGCGGATTGCTATCAAAGGAGAGAGTGTTGTTCTCGCGTCACCAAATGATGCAATAGTAAGGGGTGTGGGAATGGTCCACCAACACTTCAAGCTTATTCCTCCACTGACTGTGACTGAAAATGTCATTCTAGGAATGGAACCTACACGATTTGCATCCGATAGGAAGGGAAAAATTTGGAGTCTAATCAAACAACTTCTACCTATCAATTTCAAACAGGCAGCAAAAAAAATAGAACAAATCGGTGAAGAAAACGGGCTCGAAATAGATCCCTATGCGAAAGTCCAAGATATTTCTGTTGGACTCCAACAAAGAGTGGAAATTATCAAGACACTCTATAGAGAAGCAGACATATTGATTCTCGATGAACCGACTTCAGTCCTCACACCTCAAGAAGTGGATGAGCTCTTTGTAACGCTTGAGAAATTTAAGCAAGCGGGTAAGACAATCATCCTAATTACCCACAAACTTCGAGAACCAATGATTCTTTGTGACAGAATAAGTGTACTTCGGGACGGTGAATTAGTTGGAACAGTTAATACCGAAGACACATCTCCACAAGAACTTGCCCAGATGATGGTGGGACGGGAAGTTGTCTTTAGAGTTCACAAAGAGAAAGCAGTTCCCGGAGATGTTGTTCTTGAGATTGATGAGTTACATGCTACAGATAATAGAAACTTACCTGCAATCGAAGGGATATCTGTCAACGTCCGATCTGGAGAGATTTATGGAATCGCTGGAGTTGAGGGCAATGGACAGACAGAGCTAGTAGAGGTCATTGCAGGAGTCCGAGAACCTGAAGAGGTACCTTCTCCAAAGAGAATAATTTTGAAGATAGTGAGTAGGGCATTGGCACTTGTTGATGTTATTGGTTTATTCGGAATGTTGATGATATTTGGATTTGAGGTTGGAATCTTGGTATGGACACTTGGATTTATCCTGCCTACGATTTTATACTTCCTTTTGAAGAAACGGTTCATAAAGAAAAATTATAGAGGACGGATTTTAGTACTAGGAAAGGATCTAACAGGACAGAGTCCAAGAAATATTCGAGAATCCGGAATAAGTCATATTCCTGAAGATCGACACGCAAGAGGGTTAATTCTATCTTTTACAATTACAGAGAATATTGCACTTGGAACTCATAATAGAAAACCATTTGCTACAGGACCTCGTAATAGTTTGATAGATCTTACAAAGATAAAGAGTGAAACTGAAGATCTTGTTCATGCTTATTCAATCAAAGTATTGAATGTGGACGCACCTGCAAGTACTCTGAGTGGTGGTAATCAACAGAAGGTTGTTGTCGCAAGAGAGCTGTCTACAAATCCAGTGTTATTGATTGCGGCTCAACCAACCAGAGGACTAGATGTTGGTGCTACGGAATTCATTCATAGAATGCTAATTTCTATGAGAGATCAAGGAGTTGCAATCCTTCTTGTTTCAGCAGAATTGGATGAGATTCGAACTCTCTCAGATAGAATCGGTGTAATTTTTGAAGGGAAAATTGTAGCAGAGAAAGACCCAGAGTTGACAACTGCTGAAGAACTGGGATTGCTAATGGCAGGTCATAGTCCTGATGAATTATCCAAGGAGGGTGCTAATCAATGAGTGATCAAGAAAATACCAGCGGAGCAGAAACAGACCAAGGTGGTTTCAGTGCGGGACTGGAGAGATATCTTTTAGGAGCTATTGCGAAATTAACCAGTAGAAGTTTTAGAGTACAGGCAGTTTGGGCATTGGGCTCAGTAATTCTTGCACTTCTGGTTAGTGCCATCATTATCTTTGTATCTGGGTACGATCCAGCGGCTGCATACTATAATCTATTTGTTGGAGCACTTAGTCAGCCAGATAGGATTTTATTTTATGCAACTCCATTGATATTAGCTGGCTTATCTGTAGCATTGGCATTCAAGTGTGGCTTATTCAATATAGGTGCGGAAGGCCAAATATACTTGGGTTCTATTGCTGCAACTGTTGTTGGATACATGATTTCCTTACCATTCATTGTTCACCCTATTGTCTGTTTAATTATTGGCGCAGGGGCGGGAATGATCTGGGGATTGATCCCTGGAATCCTCCGTGCTTATCGTGGTGCACATGAGGTTGTGACCACGATGATGTTGAGTTACACAGCTATAACAATTACAACGTGGTTGGTAACGTATCCCTTGAAAGAACAAGGTGAATATGCATGGGTATCTCAAACACCACGCGTCGCCCAGACCGCGGAACTGCCGAACATAATAGGTCCATACTTACATTGGGGGTTATTAGTGGCAATCCTTGCTGTGATAGGAGTTGATTTCCTGATAAACCGAACAATTCTTGGCTACGAGCTCCGAGCAGTTGGCCAGAACGAAAGCGCAGCAGAGTATGGCGGGATAGATTCGAAAAAGAACATGGCTCTTTCATTGGGAATAAGTGGGGGCCTAGCAGGTTTAGCGGGTGCAGAGGAAATATTGGGAACCTATGGACGGTTTACTGCTAATTGGTCTCCGGGACTTGGGTGGGATGGTATTACTGTTGCTGTACTGGGGAACAATAATCCGTGGGGATGCCTTGCTGGAGCTATCTTCTTTGGTCTCCTTAAAGCTGGAGGTAATACAATGCATCAAATCGCACATGTTCCTATTGAGATGGTAGGAGTGATTCAGGGATTAATTGTGCTATTTGTTGCAGCGCCTAGAATTATCAATTGGATTCTCGGAAAGATGGGAATTGAACTTAGTACGATTGAGATTGAGGAAGAGGTAATAATTGATTATTCTATAAACAATCACAGCTTAAGAATTCGCTATTCTACTCCAGGTAGAGTCCTTTTAGAAAATAAACTTGAGATAGAAGCATTCTATGACGGAGAGAGCAAGATTAGTGAGATATTTGATTTATCAGATGAGAGTATGATGGACAAAATATCTACAGGTCAGGCGTTATATGAATTCACATTAAAAGAGGATCAAGAAGACGTGACATATGGTATAATGATTGTCAGTATACCTAGTGTTGAATTACAGGATACTCCTAATCTAAAGATTTTCAGAAACCAAATACCGTTAGAAGATTATCTGACTGAAACAGGAGGTGCCCCATAGTGCAACTAGATCCAAATATATTGTTAACAGCGTGGCTCATCAGCGCTTCGTTACAAATGGCAACTCCGCTAATACTTGCAGCCCTAGGAGGAATGTTTTCGGAAAAATCAGGAGTCGTAAATATAGCATTAGAAGGTATAATGCTCATTGGTGCGTTCTCAGCAGTTGCTGCAACATATTTTACAGATAATCCGTGGATAGGAGTTTTGGCTGCGGTTGCTGCAGGAGGAG
>JAEORG010000480.1 GCA_016841005.1 Candidatus Thorarchaeota archaeon
TGTAATAATGAAGGTAAAAAGATAGGGAGGCCTTTGAACAGCATTCATAACCTCCCTTTATTCGAATTTCATCGCTTCAGTTAATTATAACTGGACCAGTTGCAACACCATCAACAAACACATCTGTCCAGTCTATTTCACCATTCATGTGCACTTTGTGGCCAATTAGATCAGCATATATTCCACTTGCTTCAGTTACTTCGCCATTCATCCTGAAATACCAGTTGGAATAACCAGTATTGCCTTTGTCAATTCCAGCAATCCAGCCATCATCAGTTTCGATCATCCAGTATTCAGTGAAGAAATGTACCTGCCAGAAGAACTCTGGTGGATGACCTAGATCTTTAGATGGTATTGGTCCTGTTGCCCAGAATGTCATTATTCCATTAATGTCTCCACTAATAGTTCCTTGCCAAATGTGGTTACTAGGGTCTGTC
Source organism: Candidatus Thorarchaeota archaeon (assembly GCA_016841005.1). The sequence continues at coordinate 438 of JAEORG010000480.1, forward strand.
AAAGCTGCTGGATTGAAATGCACACTCATTTTGCTACAATAATGTACAGCGGCAACATTTGGCACTAAGGCTGTGATGAAGGTCAATGCTATGATAGCAACAACGATTCGTTTTGCCAAACCTACTCTACGCAATTTCTTTCACCTCCTAATCAGTTTTTTAATTCTGATTGAAACGAAGACTATTGCAATTTAGTTCTACAATACATCCAGTTGCCTACAGCAACTAGCATATTGCATCTCATATCCCGCTCCCATAGAATATTAAATGGCGGGAGAAAGCTAGCTCCGAAAATGGCTGGAATTACAACCCGATTGCACAATTTGCTTCCGTCCTCTGCTAAATGTGCTCTCAGCGAGAACTTTTTTTACAAACTGATGAATGTAGTTGCTATCGCTGGAAGGAAATAGTTCCTCGGAGTTCATTCCAATCTGGCAGCTAGAGACAAACTCCAGATAAACAGAATCGGGATGAGTAGATTGGATTCATTAGATTGGGCCTTGATATGTGAATTATGTGGCAACTCAAGAATACCATACAAAACACTCGCAAGAAAACTCAATATTTCTACAAACACTGTCAAGAATCATATTAATCGACTTCGTGAAAAAGGAGTAATAAAGAAGTTCGGTATTTGTGTAAGCTTTGAAACTCTTGGTGCTGAGATGGTGTCTGGTTTTGTCACTACCGATGGGTCTGAGGATGTGATAGAACTGATGAAACAGATTGCCAGCCAACCAATGGTCTGCGATATCTGTCGCAACGCTGATAGACGCTATGAGTACTGGGCCATGGTGAAAGGGGCGAGTGAAACACTAGGACTGAAACACTTTCTGACAAGCCTTGACTGCGTGACAGATGTACATATGCAACCCATTGAACTCTTTTATCCAAATAAACCGCATACCTATGTGGGAAACACAAGAGGGAAAAAGGTCATTTTCTCACGTGATCAGCTACGTGTACTGAAATGTCTGACCATTGATTCTCGGCTTCCTATCTCTCAGATTGTCAACAGGACAGGCTTCACCCCAAGACGAGTGCGAAGAATCCTTCAAGACCTACAGGAGAATGGTGGTATACACACTTATGCTATCTATGACCCGTTTGAATTAGGTGATTTAGAGTACAGGTTGAGGATTTTCTATAAAGCTGCTCTAGTAACTGGAAAGGAAGTTGTTATGGCGTTGTACAAGAAGCATCCAGAAGAATTCTTTTGGTCAACCATAACAACTAATGAACCAATCGTCGATGTGAGTCTTATCATTGACCGTCCAGGTAAAGGTCCACCAATCGCTAAGGAGATTAAAGCAGCTACATATACCGCATCCGTAGAGGATTTCGTTACTTATCCCAGGGTCGTTCATGGTGTAAACCGACTTAGTGCTTATTTATTCGAACTGCTGCGTGAAGCCGGACTTTGATAGCTGAGAGCTTAGTTGAACAACGCATCATTAGTCTGAATCGTAATCTATTAGGCTCATGAAAAAGTTTCAGAACCGGGGACTAGATGCATATTATTTGCATCATTTGGCACAATTCAATCCTTTTCAAAGAAGGATTTCAAGGCAAATGCAGGGTATTGACATCGAGCCAGACTTAATATTGCAAGCTATACTGCTGAATGCTTGTCTTAATGGAAATAAGAAGAGGGGATTTATCAATTCGTCATTGCCAACTCATTTATTCAGACTTACCATGGTGGTCCTGTATACCATCTCAGGTCAAACTCATAAAGAATGCCTTCAATAGCACCAGTTTCGGTCAGTTCAATTTGAATATCAATGACAGTACCTGGTTGTACGGTTCCTACCCCATTTGCAGGCCAATAGATTCCCTCCGGATTTTGTGGATAGGGCCAAACCCATATCGCTAGACTCCACCCTTCAGGAACGGTTGAATTCCATGTGATGTTCCCTGCTGATGTCCCAGTATAATTTACAGTTGCATTTTGTACTTTCTTTTCTCCCTTTGAGAAGAAACCCCAATAATAATCAGTCATTGGTGTTCCGTCCTCATATTCAAGATGCACTCCGTAAAGTTCATCGGCATCAACTATGAGAACCATGCTCATATTTGTGTTCCAGATCACAAGTGCAATGAAGACACCAGCCACTGTTCCTATAACAAAGAATACAAGTAGAAGACCGACTAGTTGTTTCTTTTTCAATTCATTATACCTCCTTTATAAGATACCTCCTTTTTGCTCGATGATCTCGATAGCTATAATCATTGACTTGTAGGTCTGTCTTGCTTTCTTTCTCATACTATTTTCTCCCCTGATTAACCATGCTACGGTTCTGTGATTGATTGTAGGATCAACTCAATAAGCAGATTTGCCAAATTAATCAGGTACTGCGCTTCGTCGCTTGTCAATATTCCTGCAGCTTCAAATCCATTGACTTGGTTAATGAATGAGCCAATTGTTTCAAGAGCTGGAGTGTACCTACCAAGACTTATTTTGCCCAAAGCCACTTCGAGCTTGATGATAAGGGACATACCAACACCATCGTTGAGCGTTCCACAATCAATGAGCTCCTGTACTTTCCCAATGAGATTTTCAATCAAATCGTCTATGTTCAACGGAGCAACAAAGGGATAGTAGTCAAAGCCCTCACCTGGCCAAGGAATCTCTGTATCTCCTATCAAGTCACCAGCGATGGCATGTTTTCCGGTCCCACTCCCATCGTCGACACCAGTATAGTCAGACCAGTAGTTGCCCTCCAGGAGTTCAGGATGGTACCAGTAATTCCCATCTTCTGAATGAACGTCAACAGCCTGCACCAGATTGTCAATGAAGTTATTGTGGAAAATGAGATTATGCGATGACCAATCAAGGTACATCCCCCAATCACAATTCCAGATTGTGTTACCTGAGATTGTAGAGTGATCGCTATTCATTAGCCGAACTCCCTCTGGACTATGCATTGCAATATTGCCAGAGATGGTCGTGAATATACAATCGACAAGATTGATGCCGCTTACGGAGCAACGATCCACAGTATTGCCTGATACAATGGTGTTTTCACAATCCAGTAATGATATACCAGTCTGTCCTCCCGTGACTGTATTGTCATATACTGAATTGGAATCACTACTATGTAGATGAATTTCTGAAAGGATATGACCTGTGGCGTCAATGAGAACATTGTTCTCCAATAGGGTATTATCCTCACACTCAACGAGCCGGATACAGAAGGCTTCAAAGTCAACGGGAGGATTGATAGCTGAAATGCTAATATCATTCCCAGATACTGTGTTGCGATTCGACCACTCAAGATGCATGCCGAGGTAATAACCATAGACATTACCTTGGAAAACCAACGAA
>JAEORG010000481.1 GCA_016841005.1 Candidatus Thorarchaeota archaeon
CATAATATGTTAGTTATAAGATTAATACATCCTCCATTTCGTTGGGTCGGAACACATCTCGTCCTCGGCACCATTCTTTTGCATATTCTCACCAATGATGGAGCATCAGAGATACAGAGCCAAAAGAAGTACTTCCGTTACGAGATGATTAGGACTGCCTAGATGTGGTTAAAATTTATTAGGGCTCACTAATAGTTGCGCAGGATGTCGAAAGACATCAAGGAGGCATGTAATTGAAGCGAATAACAGTCGTTATGTTAGCTCTATTTGTAATTGGAATAACTGCAAGTCTTCAGTCAGTATCAGCGATAGGTGGATTGACATATGTTACCAGAACTGTTGACCAACGAACCTATGATGGCTTTGGGTATATCTCGAGTTTGTCCAACATATTTGCTGATGACGGTCAGTCCGCTATTGTCTATATGGAACAGTATGGCTTGTACTGGGCTGTGGATCAGCAGTTTGAATTCATTCATAGATGGGTATATCCAGATGGTAATTATGCGCGTCTCTTTCTTGATATCACGTACGTATCAATGAGTGGTACAGCTACTGTTGCGATACAGGTATTAAACGGAGGTTCATGGGTAACTGTTGGACAGGCGAATACACCCGGGCTCAAGGCATATGATGTGCGTTCGTACATTGGAATAGATGGCTATCTGAAATTTAGATTGTATCAGAATTCAACTCTTGGGTATTGCCACCTCTATATTGACCATATTTACTGCAAGGTATCTACGAGTACAGGTCCTATAACTTGAGATGTATGAGGGGGACTACCCCTCTTATTTTATTCTAGAATCATTGTTATGCGTTTATTGAAACCAAAGTCATTGTGGTGAGATGTTAGTTCCGTCCTCGACAGCACTCTTTGTCATATTATTAGAACACCTAGAACTCTAATTCGTAGTACTTCTGACTTTATCTAACCAATCCTGTATGTTGATGCGGATTGATTGTATCGTCTTGAACGACATATCAACGCAAATACAATGAGAATCACTGCAAATGAACCTACAGTGATAACAATTGGAAATGAAACGACTTGAGGGTTCCACCAAATCTCAGATGCGTTTGTGGTTGTAGTAGTAGAGGTGGGGGTTGAAGGTGTAGAGGTTGTAGAAGTTGTAGTGGGAACCGTGGTTTCAGTTGTTGTGACTATCGACTCAGTGACATTGATGTAAACTGATGCAGATACACTCTGACCAGACGTGTCGTTGACGAAAAGACTGACATTGTATATTCCAGCACTCAAGCCTCCTACATCAACGTAGATATCTGAGCCATTCCATGAGCCACTTTCTTTGATGGAATTGTTAATGTAAGAAACGAATGAATCAGGAAACAAATCAAAGAATGACCACCTCAGAAGGTGTTCTATCACTCCTTCTTCATATTGAAGATTACCAGGTGCATCGAGAAGTTGCGGATTGTTAGGATCAATTGAGAGAATCATCAGAAAAGTGTCAGATTTACCATTATGGGTTGAATCAAAGGCATTCATCACTGGAAAGTCTGAGGACGAGGTGCTCCCAGCCAGAATAAGATTCCAGCCATTGATCGTTACTGCATTAATTTGCTCCATAGTAGAGCCACCTAGGAAGGTACTGTAAATGAGTGATTGTCCATCCTTCGCAAACATGGATACAAAACAGTCTGAAGAACCATTCATTGTAGTCATGTACGCATTAACGACAGGAAAATCGGGTGAATGTGTATCACCTACGATGTACACATAACCATCTTTTACAGCAATCCCACGTCCAATTTCTGTACTCTCTCCTCCAAGTAATGTACTGTAAACCAAACTCTGACAACTAGGTGCGAAAATTGTTAGAAAGCAGTCCCATGCTCCTCCAAGGTATGACTGAACAGGATTCACCATTGGAAAATTGGATGAACCCGCAAATCCAGTCACATAGACAAATCCATTCTCAACAACTAGACCCCATCCACTCTCTGCACCCGTTCCTCCAAGATACGTACTGGAATTCAATGTGCCATCATCAGACGCTATTCTCATCAAGAAGCAGTCCGAATCTCCATTGAATGACGTGTCGTAAGCGTTCAGAGTCGGAAAATCAGGAGAGTGTGTTCGACCAACAACGTAGACAGTACCATCCACTACAGTGATGTCATATATATCCTCCATCCCGGACCCTCCTATGAGAGTGCTGAAATTCAATACTTTTCCGTTAACACTAAGCTTTGTCAAGAAGGAATCAGAGTTATTCATTGTATCATCAAATGCATTGACCACCGGAAAGTTTGATGACAGAGTATCGCCTATGACAAAGGCGTATCCGTTCTCTACCTCTATATCCGAACCAGAATCAAGTCCATTTCCACCAAGATACGTAGAGTAAATTAGTGTCATGGCACCTGCATCTAACTTTGCTACAAAGCAATCAGAATTTCCATTGATTGATGAGTCATATGCACTAATAGTTGGAAAATTGGGTGATGCTGTAGACCCAGTAATGTAGATCGAATCGTCTACTAGTGTGATTCCTTTTCCAGCATCGCTCTCGGATCCACCCATATAGCTACTATATACAAGTGATTTACCATCCCGAGTGAATTTAGCTATGTAGATGTCGCCTCCTCCATCTAATGTAGAATCGGTGGGATTGACTAAGGTCAGGTTTGTTGAAGATGTTGATCCAACAATGTAGATGTAGTTCTCATCTGCTGCAATATCATAGGGTGTATCGTAGTTGGAACCCCCATAGAAGCTTGAATACTGTATTGAGAAAAAGTCGATAACTGTTTCATGTGCTGGTTCGAAGCGACTCAAGAAGAAGCCGATATCGTCATTCTCATTTGTGGAAAATATGCCTTCTACCTTTCCATCCTTGTTTTCTGATTGGAACACACTCATCATCAAATCAAGTTGAAAACCATTGTTTTGAACAAGTTTGACATAGTTATCAGATATGTCAGAAACATCCACATTTTTAAAATTCATTTGGATTGCTTCAGGATTCGCATTTGTATGGACGATAAACTGGCTCCTGAGAGAGCCTTCTTCGATTTTGTATATCAAATCGATTCCGGGATAAATCTCATAGTACGCTAATACGTAATAATCTACAAGATTCGTCTTCCAATTTGCTTGATCGTTTCCAAGAAAGTAGTTTGTGATTGATTGACATGGCTTCTCGACTTGAGGAATTATGGAATTGCTACCAAGCAAATCCAGGATTAGATATGTATCGCCATATTGATACATAATCGATGAACAACCAAATCTCGCAAGCACATTTGCACCTTGTCTGCAGATATAGTAGAATCCATTTCTGGTAGTGGGAGTTTCTGTGAAAACTAATGAAGCAAAAGCAGATTCATCTCTACACATCGAGTCAAACGTCAGCAAATCGTTTTCTTGATCAGTATAGGAATATGAAGCACTATTCTGCGCATGCAGAACATTCGTATTATGAGAGAAAAGTGGCATTAGAAGGACTATGATAGCAAGAATAGTTAGGCAGTAAAGAGATTTCTTCAATATGCATATACTCCTCTTCTACCAGATACAATAGAAGAACAAAATGAGGTCTGATATATTTATTCATTCTCTAAGCCAAAAAACAGAGATCAAGTACTCATGTTGCTTCCAACGCGAGTACTTCTTCGGTTGTAAGTGCACAATCCTTGCGAGAATCTTGTGCAGTGAACTTAGAGTCAGAGCTAACGTTCGAGCTGGTATCCAAGAGTTTTACCTCCGGAAGTAAGCTTGAGTGATAGCCTTGGTGGAGATCTTGGTCTTCTGGACCTTGGTTGTCTTCGCGAGTGCCATAGTGATTACCTCACAACAGTTCTGTAAGCATAGGCAAGAGCATCGGTTGTGATGC
>JAEORG010000482.1 GCA_016841005.1 Candidatus Thorarchaeota archaeon
TATGGTTTTGATTGGGTCAGTCCCAAAGTGATATAGGAAAAGAATACTATGGCAAACTATGACCATCAATATTGTTCCCTTCTTCTCTATTGTTTCTCCTGAAGGACTAGAAGAAGAAATTGTGAAGGAGTTTAGACAAGAAGGTATACGAGTAACTAAGAGTCTAGAAGAGGTCTCTTCAGAAGAACCAGTTTTTCTTTTCATTGGAACAGGAGGAACTGAAAATGATGTTGCCACCTTTTTGAATAAATCAAAACTTGAACCTCCAATAATCATCCTTAGTTATGATGAGCGCAACTCTCTTCCTGCATCAATGGAGATTCGAGCCTATCTAGAAAAGAAGGGAATAGCTACAAAAATAGTCCACAAACCACTAATTCATCTGAAAACACTTCTTGAAAGATGGTCAAAATATTCTGAGATAAAACAGAAGCTGAAGAATAGCAAGATGGGCGTGATAGGAGAGCCATCTTCCTGGCTTATCGCTTCAGATGTTAATCCAAGTAAGGTCACAGAAAAATGGGGACTTGAGATCAGTAGTATACCGATTACGGATCTTACCTCTAATCTGCCTGAAAAGGCAGGGTCGGATTTTGAAAAGCATGTAACTAATTTTCAATCATGTTCAACTAGTCAATCTGTTAAAGACGAGGAAGTTGCTAAAGCAGGTATTGTGGCTGAACGTATCTCGAAGATCTCGGATGAGAACAAACTTGATGCAGTCACCGTGCAGTGTTTTACATTGTTGATGGATACTGGAATCTCTGGATGTTTTTCATTATCTTACCTCAATGATTTAGAGAATTTCGTTGCAGGATGTGAAGGAGATATTCCGGCAACATTTACACTACTTCTTTCCAAATTATTGACTGGAAATCCTTCATTCATGGCGAATGTAGCAAGTGTTGACCAAGAACTCAATACAGCTGTGTTCGCTCACTGTACAATTCCAACAAGTATCACTGACAAATATGAGATTACAAATCACTTTGAAACAGGGATGAGTGTAGGAGTTCGTGGAAAATTGCCTTTGACCGATGTGACTATTGTCAAGGTTTTTGGTGATGACCTTAGTGAATACTGGGTATCTGGAGGAACAATAATAGACAACCTTGTGAATGACAAAGGGTGTAGAACACAAATAAGAGTTGCAATGGATGAGTCTGTGGATTATTTCCTCGAGAATTCACTAGCGAATCATCATATTATTGTCCTAGGTGACTTTCAGGATGAATTCATAGATTTCTTCGATTTTGTGAAGAAGTAACCAAAATAAGAATAAGCAAGTCCTCTCAATAGGAGAAGAGTGGTATCTTCCTCTGGACATTTTTGAGAGAAGGGATGAAGAAAGTTGACAGTTCGCGACGATGTGCGAGTTAATCTCCTCGAGTTTACAAGAAATGCCTTCAAGATGCTACCACCTATGGATCATCCATCAATATTGGATATTGGTTGCGGAACTGGTGTACAATCAATTGAACTTGCCAGATTGTGTAATGGGCACATAACAGCTATCGATATCGATGTTCCATCTCTTGTTCTTTTACAGAGGAAAATAAAGGAACAAGACCTCTCTGATAGATTTTCTATTATGAAAGTGGCAATGAACGATTTGATACATCTGGGAAAGACCTACGATATTATCTGGTCAGAGGGTTCAATCTATGCAATCGGATTTGAGAATGGAATCAGAGAATGGAAAAAGATACTCAACAAAAATGGATTCCTTGTTGTACACGATGAAAATGATCATCTAGAAACAAAAGAACAGATAATCAAGAGATACGGATACAAGATAATCGGACAATTTGAAGTACCTCATGAAGAGTGGGAAGAGAGATACTACAAACCACTTCTGGAGATTATGAGCAAACGGAAAATCTCCGAATCAGAAAATATGGCATTGAGGAAAGAGATTGATACCTTCAAGAGAACAAAGATGGGTTCTGTGTTCTTCATCTTGCAGAATACATAATGAATGAGGGAATTCTAATAGTCGCGATATTCAACATATTCGTCAAGACGTTGACCTATTCGTGAGTCTCTAGGAATTTCTTCTCTGAGTGTTCTGTCTTGTTTGACTTTCAAGAGTGATGGCAAGCCACAACCAAATCCTACTCCGATAATAAAGAGTGCATCAAGAAATCTTGTTTGAAAGATATAAGGAAATGCAATATAGATAACAGAAAAAATACTGGCAATTGAAATTAATAAAATTGAAACTCCTAGAAAATTCCTATAGTCAGAAGCATGCCAGCACTCCACTGAACAGAAAGATGATGGAGAGGAACGTCTCATTCTAAGTGACTTAGGTACTTCATGTCCCTTGATGTAGTTTCCACCACACCATGGACACACTTTCAATTCGTCTCGTTCGTTAATGATAATACCCTCTTATCTGGTTTGATTTGAAAGTTTATCATACTATTGTCGATAGAAGTAAGGAGGTGGCGAGTATGCGGGAAATCGTGGTAGGAGGGGGGAGTTTCGTAA
>JAEORG010000483.1 GCA_016841005.1 Candidatus Thorarchaeota archaeon
CGAGTAACACGAGAATAAAATTCGCGGAATTGCCCAAAAATTGAATCCATCCACCATGGTGTGTGTGTGAAATCAAAAGCAATCTTCATGTTGAATAATGAGGCGGTTGCGGAAAATTTCAAATTCGCCCTTATTGTATGATAATCTTGAGTTTGTAGAGATATTTGAGCTTGCATATTGATCCATGGAATGGCCGAACGAATATTGATACTTAATGTGAGCTTAGCGCTTTGATTTACAAATATTTCATCCGGTGCAATTAACCAAGGGCGTGCAGTGCCAGTCACTCTAACATAAAATGATGTGTTCGCACTTGAGAAAATGTTTGCCTGAATTGGGATTGTTGTGTTGATAAACCATCTTTCAAAGTCAAAGATACCCAAATCTGGAGTGATCCAAGCCATTAATGGTAATCCATCCCTTTTTGTGGCACTCTCAAGGAATCTCTTTGCAGCATCGACATCTAGCAAGCCTGCCCCTATTTTCCACGGGGGGTAACCTAGATATTTGGCACTTGACAGTAGAGTTGCCTTAATCATACCAGGCGACCATAGCCAATCATTTTCAATGCAGTATTGAATTATATTGACGGCTCCGGCAGTTACTAATGGGGCTGCGAAACTTGTTCCAAATAGACTGACGGTTGCATCTGTATATTGACCCAATGCTGAAATATCTGGTTTTATGGTCCGGTTGATAATAGGTCCTATTCCTGAGAAATCGAAAGGAATTCCATTAGTATCAACAGCGGATACTGCGATTACCTCTGGATATACAGCTGGTGATTCTATTGAGCTACCAGTGGTTCCGCCTTGGGCATTATTTCCTGATGCGGCAATAATACTAACGCCCTGATGAAATGCCCAATGCATGATTTCTCGAAGGCCGTCTATATTTGTTGGAGTTCCACCTAGACTAAGATTAATGACATCACAATCTTCTTCCAGAATTGCCCAGTGAATGGCTGCGATAATTGCCTTAGCTGTAGCTATATTATTTTCATTTACTACCTTTGCGTTTATTATTGCTGAGTTGGGTGCGTTCTGCACAATTATTTGGGCAACATATGTTCCATGTTTACTGTCATCAGGTAACGAGTCTGCTGTAGTATTGTCCGTGACAGCATATCCATATTCACTTGAAATGAAACTTCTAGCAGCAACTGTATGAAGATCTAACAATCCACCATTATCAATTCCAGAATCGATGACTGCGACTCTTACTGTAAGCTCTGGAGGGCCAAATGTTTTTGGAAGGATTAGAAAAGCAAACGTTGTAGATACAATGATTAGTGATATGACTAGGAGTGCTTTTCCTCTGTTTGGAACTGCATCCACAACTATGTCGTTCACAAATCATCCCTCTATCGTTCTGAAACTTACACTTTTTATTGATAAAGAATATGCGGAACCAGCAAAGACTCACGTATAACTAAAGCCTTATCTCCCTAATCTTCAGGAGAAGCTATGAGGTAACATCCCTTGGTCATGTATGATCCTGATGTCTATGAGATGGAAGAATACAGAGGAATAGACATATTCATTCCAGGGACTGAAATCGAGCGAGAAGTCAATGGAGATAAGATGTTTAGAATTCTTCTTTTAACAGGTATAGGATTTGCCCTGACCTTTGCTATCACGTTTGCTCTCGAACTGCCAATGATTATGCTTGGGCTAATCGATATCAATTTCTATACAGGTCAAATCGAGTTTGCACCATATGTCTTCATGCTACTCACTTTTGCTGAATTTGGATTTATCATCCCACCATTTTGGTATATTCATCATCATGGTTACACACTTAGTTCACTTGGAATAAAAATTCCAAAACCTCAATATGGTGAGGTCAAATCCAAGATGGTTCAAGTATCAAAAGACATTGGACTGGGATTGATTTTTGGAGCAATGATGTTGGTATCAAACATTGTAATAACATGGTTCGTAACGTTAGGAGTTGATACTTCCAATGTCGATGATGGTAGTTACTTATTTGCGAGTGGGGATGTTGTTGAACTTGTTGCTTGGATTCTTGTAATGTTTTTGGTAGTTGGTTTCACAGAAGAATTGTTATTCAGAGGTTTTCTTCAGAGGAGAATGGAGATTTTCTTCAGGAATAGATATGCAAGTTTCAAATTACTTGCATTGATTGTAACATCTTTCATATTTGCAGTGATGCATCTCGACTTACTTGGTCTTGCCGCTCGTTTTGTACTCGGGCTATTCATGGGTTATCTTGCACAAAAGAGGCAATACTCCATTATTGGACCTACGGTTGCTCATGGATTCAACAACAGTGCAGTCGTCATCTTTGCGTTCTTTGGTTTTTGAAAGAAAAGCACTAGGAGAGAGCCAGTCATGAAGAAATGCTCTCTCTCTAGTAGAACCAAAATCAGTCTGAAGATATTATGCTTCGTACTTGAATGCAACTCTGATGTTTGCTCTAAAGGCTGTAATTTTGTTTTCAACGACTTTTGCGGTGAAATGATCAACATCAATTCCCACAATACCTCTAACACTCTTTGCAGCAACTGCTAATGCATTCTTGGTCGCTTCTTCCCAACTATTAGGACTCTCTCCGATTAGTTCTATTACTTTGATTACACCCATATCGAATCCTCCAAAAGGGTGGTGTAAACTTAGTTTGAGCACTTATTGCTCTTGCTAAAGTAGATTTTATCATATCATGCAAGGGTCGTTTTCTTGCTATATATCCCATAAGCCGCAAGTATGAATATGACAGTCATAGTTAGGATGATGATGATTTCCCGCATGAAGTCTGTTATTGCAATTCCTTTGAAGGCAGTATCAACAATCATAACTCTACCAAGATTTACTGGGAAAATTTCGTCCACAATTCCCACATCGATAAATCCTGTTCCGAGAATCATAGTACCAAAAAGGATGAACAGGAATGATTGGTTTGCTTGTAATCTCGTACTCACAATAGTAGATATCAACACTCCTAGAGCTGAACCAGATAATGACATCAAACTAAGTATAAATAAAATCACCAATGGAGATGTATTTGGAATAATTGCAAACATCCACATCCAGAGACCTAGTAAGACGCCTCCTTGAAATACACCTATGGCGAAATACGCAAGTGTCTTCGCCAATATAGACTCCATCTTTGTGGAAGGGGTTAGTAGCATCCTATTTAGAGGCACGTCACCTACAATTGCTTGAGCTGCTGTAGCAGATACCGCAACAAACACAGCAAAAACAAGCATGAATACTCCAAATGTTGCAGCCGTAGAATCTCCTGTCGGCTCAAATTCACCTACTCTAACTGTGGCTATTTCTCCCTTAATCCAACCATGAGCAAAACGGAATTGATTCACTACATCTGAAAAATCTCCGAATATACTCATCTGTGTTTCAAGGTCTGAGCTGCTCACGTGTAAATCCACAAATGCTGGAATATCACCAGTGATGTTTCCTTCAAATCCGTAGGGGATTACAACATACGCTTTGACACTTTCTTGATAGAGAGCTATTCTCGCTGCATCCTCATTGGTATACTCGTAAACAATGAACGTCGAACTCTTAGCTAAATACCATGTGAAGTTTGCTGATAGGTCTTCACCAGGGAACGTGTTCGTTGGATCCGCATCAACGACTGCAATTACAAGTGCATCAACATTTTTTCCAGTTTCTGTGTTTATTTGAATAAGCGTTCTTTGATTGATAGCTACATACATTGTTCCCATAATCATCATAGGGAGTGCGAATACTAGTAGTAGGGCATACTTGTCCTTTCGGATAAGATGAAGTTCTTTGAGGAACATGGATCTTATTCGCCAGGTCTTTGTATTCTTCTTCCCTATTGCAGCCAAACTTGCTCACCAATCTCTCTTGCAAATCAGATATATTACACCTTTTATGGATTTCCTGCAACTAGTTTAAGAAAGGACTCCCATCGCATCCGCACACATGAGTAAATACAATACTAGTGGACCTGCCTCTCCTATCGCATCAGCATATCCTATTACTTGCTTTTTCGAAACCCGTCTACCTCCATGATACAGTTTTCCAAGTACATTTTGGATAGCAAGGTCTCCGTAGGGGAAGGTGCTGAAATCTCCTAATGCTGCAATTGACAAAGCTTGTACAGTCCATTCACCAATACCACGAATAGGCAATAGAACTTCTGCAGCCTCATCATATGAAACATCTCGCAGATTTTCGAGTTCTAGTTCACCGGTTTCGACCATTCTACAAATATCAAATACAAAATCCGTCTTGTAGCCAAGTCCAAATGATTTCAGTACTGATTTTCCAGCAGTCACAATTGTATTGGGCGAAGGAAACTTGAAGAACCCACCATTCTTTGATTTGCTAGATAATCCCATCACTAGTCGTTTAGTAATTACGTTCGCAGCACGATACGATATTTGTTGCTGAACGATGGTCTTTATGAGTCCTTCAAAGATTGTATCTGTTAGATAAGGTCTAATTCCAGAAAGAAGAACACTATATTTCTGTAATCTAGAATCATGGTTAATTGATTCTAAAGCATTATCCAAAGACAAATTCAAGCTGAAAGTATGTATCATTTTTTGTTTGATATCGTTGTTTGAAACAACATCATCAACATAATCTACTATGAGATTTGCCCCTGCTTCTTCTTGGTATATCTTGATTGGGATATCTCTGTCATTAATCAACAAGACCCTTGCGAATGTATCCTGAGTGGTTATTTCTGGTGTTGGTTGGACATCAGGAAATATCCATGAGTGGACTGAAGATAGCAAATTGTAGGCTAAAGGAACTTGGATTATTGTCTGCATGGGCTAGAGGAACCTCGTATTATTCTAATTGTATAGTTCATATCAATGATATCATGAATCAGCTGAGGGAGAGATAGTCATTGTTAAATTGTCAATTCAGCTGGACTTAGCTGATGTGTTTATGACAGCAGTACAACTTCCTCAAATTCCTGTACGAACAGGTAGAATTATCGCTCTGATAGTTGCAGCATCAATGCTAAATGTTGGGCTGTACTTTTTACTCTATATATTCACACCTTTAATCTCTGGATTAATTGTAGGATTTCTTGTAGCACGACCCAAAGAAGGAGGATTCACTTCATTTTTTGGTTCACTTCTGTCTTTCTTTCCTATGCTATTAATTTCTGCCCCTTCGTTCATTGATTACTTGATTTCGACTGGTCAACTGATTGCATCTGAAGTACCAGCACTACTCCCCTGGATATACTTTCAACTAGTGATTTCAGGGTTGATTCTAAGTATCATTGGATTGATAGGTGGAATTGTTGGTGGGTATCTTGGGCGTCGTGCAAGACTGTAACTAAGTATCCACAATGAGGACACCTGGCTTATAATCAGCGTTCGGACCTACAGTGGTTCTTCTTAATGGATTACCGAATAGTACCCACTCTAATGTCGAAACTGCTTCATCACTTTGAATCTCAGAGGACTTTCCTTGACTGATTGCTCCAATTTCTTTTATTATAGACTCATCAAGATTTTCAGTTATTCCTCTGTCTACTCCGAGTTTGACTTCTCCTATAAGCTCATGGCTGTCTAATAGATCTAGGAAGCCAAATTTCCATCCATCAGCAAATGCACATTGACGCCAATCATCATATGGTTTGATGTTGTTTAGCGTATCCAGTGTTGATCCAATATATGCAGCTCCTTGATTTAGAAATGCAGTTAATAATGGACCTTCCTGAGCAGTGCTACATGCTTCTGAAAAAACTACAGGATACCCTCTGAATTTTATCTGCTCTGCTTGCCTACTCGTCAAGATATCTGAGTTGTGAGATGCCCATTTTTCTGGAGTACCATGAATTCTTGAGGTAAATACTCCATCAGAAAATTGTAAGATGAATTCACTAGCTCCAAGAATCTCTGCGTACATTTGGTTGTATTGCTGGAGAACTTGAACTGAGAATCCTAATTTTTTCAGACCGTCCACATGTCTATCTGAACGGTCAGGTTGGCTATCAAAAACCACGGCGATATTACTGTCAATTATATTTGGATCCATATGATATAATACAGTCTTCTGAGAACCATATATTCTCCCAACTGGCACGTCTGGAATATTATCATTATCTGCATCTTGAAAATACCAGTCGGTGTATGCATAACTTCCTTGATAGCTAACTTGGATACCAGGTAATTCTTTGTTTGTGCCTATTAGTAAAATACCTCTGTGCTGTCCAGGATCAAAATGCTCTTTGATTGTTCGATGCGTAAAAACCCATGACTTCTTCTTCTCGAGAACAAACTCTGCTCCTATTTCGTTAGCTTTCGTTTCATATGCAGCTATGTTATCATCCCCAACTCTTCCACAGATAATCAAGAGATGTTCCAGAATGCTTCTCTGGGTTCTTCCAACAGGAAACTCTTGACTAGTAACATCAATCATGGGTTGGGCTTTTTGGGTGAAACCTGGTTTAACATTAGAAAATGATTTCATCTTACATCTTGTTGGCTTGATTTGTGATAAGATGTTTTCTCTTCTCACAGCTATTCAGGAAACTTCAATTACACCTTTCAACGGCATCTTACTAGTAACGAAAATGATAGAAGATCTAAAAGTAGTTTCATTTGATTTGGACGGTGTTCTCTATGATGGGAAGAGTGCAGCATTCCCAGTAGCAAAGGAACTCGGTCTTGGACAAAAATTTCTCAAAATTCTTCAGGAGAACAGTCTTTATCAAAGGTCTTTTGTTGACTCAATTAAAGAAGGAGCTAAGATATGGGAGGGAGTTCCTGTTGATGGCAGTCTGGAATATGTTGTTGAGAACATGCCTTTGATGGGAGGCGCTGAAGAAACTTTATCAACTCTAAAAGATTGGGGATACGAAATTGGTTGTATCAGTAGTGGTGTGAGTCAATTTTTCCTAAAACCATTAGTAAAGCGACTAGACTTGGATTTTGCATACTCCAATATTCTGGGAGAAATAGATGGAAGGCATGATGGAACAGTAAGTTATGTTATGGGTGGTCCCCAAAAAGCCGAAACCATTCGGAATTACCTTTCCGAACGAGGCTATACGAAAGAGAACCTCGCGTCAGTTGGAGATGGAGAAAATGACATTAATATCTTTCATCGTTCGAGACTTAGTATTGCCTTCAATCCTGAATCAGAGCATGTGAGCGAAGCTGCCTCCCTCACAATCCACTCAAGGGACTTACGCTCGATTCTTCCACATTTTATCAGAGATATCTAAGAGAGAATATCTCGCGCTGCATTCTCTATAGTTGTCAATTCCTCTTCTGTTAGACTTGGATGAACAGGAATATCGAAATGCTGAGCTCCAACTTCTATAGAATTAGGCAAGCTAAGTTTTGTGTAATCTGGATATTTAACAAACTTCGCCCATCTCCAATTCTGAATGTTAATGTAAGTATCTTGAACATGACATGGGAGCGCATAAACTGTTCTAGCTCCTACATCTCTCTCCCTGAATTCCTTGATGAGATCATCTCGACTGATGCGTTCACTCTTTATCTTTGGCGCATACACGTGATAGGAAGATAATATTCCCTCTGGTTCAGCTTGAGGAGTGATTTCTTCAAATTCTGAGAAGAATTTGTTGTACCTTGCAGCATTCTTCCTCCTGATCTCAGTCACCTTTGGAAGTCTCTTGAGCTGTACACGTCCAAGTGCGGATACAATATCCATCATTCTATTATTGTATCCTATCTGATAGTGACTATAACCTCCTTGTTTTCCTCGACCGTGATTCTTTATCATTAGTGCTTGGTCCATGATATCTTCATCGTTGGTTGTAATCATGCCTCCTTCACCAGTCATCATGTTTTTCGTTGCGTAGAATGAGAACGCTGCTGTTGTACCTATGGAACCTGCCATTTTGTTTCCTACTTTAGCGCCATGGGCTTGACAAGCGTCCTCTATCACCTGAAGGTCATGTTTCTCTGCAATTTCCATGATCCTCTTCATGTCACTTGGTAATCCGAAAATATGGACTGGCATGATCGCAGCAGTTTTTTCTGTTATTGCCGCTTCAATAAGTTCTGGATCAATATTGTACGTTGCAGGGTCTACATCGACAAAAATAGGAATAGCACCAATCATAGCAATAGAATTTGCTGAAGCGATGAAAGTGAAAGGAGACGTAATCACCTCATCACCTGGTTGAATTCCCATTGCATCTAATGCTGTGCTCAGTGCTGTAGTCCCATTAGAAGTTACAGTTGCAAATTTGCTACCAATATAGCCTGCAAACTCTTTTTCTAACTCTCTGGAAACCTTACCTTCCGCAAGCATTCCAGATTCAAGAACAGCTTTAACAGCATCAAGCTCTTCCTCATCAATTATTGGTTTGGCGAAGGGAATCAATGTGTACACCGAGTCCCGCCAAAACATGGCTAAGTTAAAACAGTTTGCTTGGGTTGGAAGTTGTCCTACTCCTCTTCCTCATCATCATCTTCATGTAGCTCTACAAGTTTTTCGTCTACGTGACTAACCTGTCTTAATCTATTCTCCATGATCCCTACAATTCCAACTGATGCTACCATGATTCCCAGAGTAAGCAACATATACAGTAAGTCAGCAAGCAGAAAGACTATTGCTAGTCCAAATCCAGCCATTAATCCTGTGATGAAGCGGATAGAATTCTTGGTCTTTCGAGGTGCAATCCTTTGTGTCATCCAATCTGTTACCGTTGAAAATCCCAATATTAACGCTAACATAAACCACAACCATTTTGGTTGTAAGTTGATCCCTAGCACCGTAATTACAAGTAAGCCTAATCCCATTCCTCCGTAAATACCACTACACCTACTGCAGAAATATATTGAGCGGCCAAGAATGGAAACTCGTAGACAGTGAGAGTAGTGTGATGGTGGGTGATGAGACACAAGAGTGTGAAGAACCTCTTTGATTTCGTCAGCGCGGTTCCATTGGTATGCTTCCATCTCAAGCTCATCATCTCTGCTATATGGGTCCGCCTTTGTTGCCACATCATTCACCTCTTACTATTTGAGAATCTCAGCAATGTTCTTTGCAAGTTCTTTTAATTGAGCTATTTCTTCATCCCCAGCCTTACCTTTGACTCTAACCACTGGTTCCATTATTTCATAATCGCTACCTTCAAGCTGCTCCCTTAGTTTCTTGACTCCTCCACCACCCCATCCAAAGGTGCCAAACAATGCAATTGGTCTTTTCGGAAACCGCTTTCCTTGGACTTCATTAACAAACGCCCAGACCTTGGGGTATGGATGTGCATCATAGGTAGGAGTTCCAATAACTAAGACCCCAGCCCTTACAGAATCTGTGATAATACTACTCATATCTGAGTAGGACACATTATGAACAGTCGTGTCAACTCCATACTCAAGCAAGAATTTTTTGAGTTTCATTGTGGCACGGTGAGTATAACCATACATAGTACCATAGACGATTGTGCATTTCTTCTCTAACTCAGGGCTGCTCCATTCATCATATTTCTGAATAATCCACATTGGGTCTTTTCTGAAGATTGGACCATGACTAGGTCCTATCACTTTGATACTAATTCCAAGGTCCTTCACTTTCTGAATGCCCGCTTGAACGAACTTGAAATAACTTGTAATGATAGATGAAACATATCTCCTGCTCTCCTTCTCTACAAATTCTAGGTCCGATTCATCATCAAAGATTCTCCCATTAAGTGCCCCAAAAGCACCAAAAGCATCGCATGAGAAAAGTACTTCATCCTCCATTAAGTATGTCATCATTGTTTCAGGCCAATGCAGAAATTTTGCATGAATGAATTTCAAGGTCTTCGAACCAAGTGATATCTCTTCTAAATCTTCGACCAAGTGTTCCGGATTTGGAATATCGTAAAATGAGTGTCTTAGCTTGGAAGCAAATGGTGTGTAGATTATAGTAGCATTAGGAACTATTTTTGATAAATCTGGATATGAACCGGTATGATCAGGTTCCATGTGATTGGAAATAATATAATCAATTTTAGCGGGATCTACAATCTCTCGAATGTTCTCAAGCCATTCATCTGCCCAAGGTGCTTTTACTGTTTCAACAACAGCTATCTTTTCATCCACGATCAAATAACTGTTATAACTAACACCAAAAGGCAATTTCCATAGGTTTTCGAAAAGGTCAGTGTGATGGTCATCAACACCAACATAATAGACACCTTTAGTAATCTCACGATGCATTAGTCTATCCAACCCTGTGTGATGATTTTTCGCACCTATCTAGTAATAAAAGCTCTCCTCTATAGGAGGAAAAATTCCATTGTCAGACAAAACATATGTACGCAAAAAGTGATGTATACAAGTCATGAAAGAAATGAAACACAGACTGATAATCATAGTTCTTCTTCTTTCATTTGTAATTCTCCCTATATCTGTTGAAGCGAATGATTCAATCAACATCTGGCTAGATCCTCTGAGCTATAAGACATACAGATACCACTGTGAGAAGGGTGACATTCTAAGTGGGAATATTGAAGTCACTCTTGATGGGGATTACTATATTGGCGACCAGCAAAAATACGACCTTTGGGTTGGATGGGGTGATGGAATCGATTTTTACATTGTAAATGAAACTTCCTTCGATTCAACAGATGTAATAGCTAAGAGCAATCCAGAGTATAATAGGAATGATGTCACAACACTCACATGGAGTTTGACTATACCAAGTTCTGGTGACTGGACAATTATCTTAGATAACGATTCATCTGTTTATGGAAAGCAAATCCATGGATCAATCACTCATCAGAGCCCGAATCAAATATTCTCAATAGCAGTACTATTGCTTGGTATTGGACTAGTATCAGTTGTTTCTGTGTTATCTATCGTAAAGAAAAGGAGGATGCTGTGACGAAAAAACGACACAGCATTGTTTTTATTCGGTTTCTGCAGGTTTGTCTGATTCTTCAGCCTGAGCTGTATCTTGCATTCCACCTGAAGGAATAACTTCATCGAGAAGCTCAATTATTGACCTACCTAATAAGCCTCCAAATCCCCCAAGAAGAGCTCCTATTATTATATTGATGACAATAACAATCACTCCTCCTGATATTCCAAGCAGAGATATGAAGAATTCAGCAATTGCGAGTGCTTGGGCTGTAAATATCAGATATAGGAATAAAATAGTCCAAGCAATTCCGACTCCGAGGAATCCAGCTAAGAATGAGGATCTATGCCGTCTTGTAAAGAGACCCGCAAACCCGCCAGCAATTATCATCGTTATCCAAACGCCGCTTAACTGCAAAGCTATTGCGATGACGACGACTATAACCATTGAAGCAATAACTCCAACATCTGGAAAAATATCATCTATCTTTTGCATCTCTTTCCCTCCTATGGAACAAAGGTGACTGTTCCTTCTATCATAGTGTTATCTACGTCAGCTGCAGTGAACAGTGCAGCTGTTGGATAGAAGTAGATCATATGGTATTCATATTGTTGAGTTGTTTCATCAAATGAATACTGGAGGTCGAAGAGGTCACTAAAGTGAGGACTAAACAAATTCCCGCTTTGACCTGGAGAATATACTCCATATGATTGACTAATATCACTGAGATCCGCAACAAGCCTCCACGATGGTCCATGAGTCACTCGCCATCCTCCGGCCACGTTCAGAGTGTTTTGTCCTCTATGTGGAATTCCTCCGACAGTAGTTAGATCAGCAAGGTGGTCATAATAGACCATGTGTTTGTTACCATATTCCCAGTTTGACATATTTGTACCGAAGACCTCATCTGCAGCTATAGCATCTACTGCTTCGTAAAGCGCTCGTACAAGAATTTCATCACGGTTTTCTACTGTTGTTGTGGTGTGGTCATCAATGTAGTACGAAATATTCTCCCTTATGATTTTCTCAAGGAAAGGTGATCTTGACAATGGGAGCCTACTATCTATCGACGATATTTCGTCGAATATATCTCGATGTAAGGCCTCTCTCAGAAACATCCACACAGTTGGAGCACGTTCCTCTATCTCCATGCTATAGTCCCAGTCATCAAACCATCCTACAATTTCGTCCAATGTGGTATTGGTATCGTCAGCATTATTCCATGCTTCGACAACAAAGGGAACAATTTCTTGTGCACGGATTTCTACCGAGTCTGCTTGAAATCTCTTCATGTCATCCATTGTGATACTATTATCGTGGGATAACAAGTAATCAGCTCTACGACCACGGTATCCATCGGCGAATGGTCCAACAAGATCGAATCCGTATGTTGATGGATCGATTGAAATTTGATTAGCAGATTGAATGTATCCCTGTGACGGATTCACGGTTCTCGGGATATACGCGTAGGGAATATTACTCACCATTCCAACAGAATCATTCAATGCTTGCACAGGATATTGTCCAGAATATCCCGATCTTATCGGGAAGCGTCCACATACGGTCAGTGCAATATTTCCCTGATCATCCGCGTAGATAATGTTCTGAGCTGGACTATCCCACCAAAACAAAGCATCATAGTATTCTTGGAGATTCGTTGCCTGGTCGAGAAGTGTTATTCCTATAATCTGATGTGATATTGCATTACCTGTCCAATTCATCGCTAGATTAGGACTGGTTTCTACATCTTCGTCGTATGTGTTCGTGACTGAATCTATTAGTGGTCCATGAACAGATACTTTGACTTGGAAGGGGATGTCTACACCTTCTTTGGTATGTATTGTTTCATCAACAGTTTCAAAATCCCTGTATGCACCATTGTACATGTATTGGTCTGTGTTACTTGGATTAAGTTGTTCAACGAAGATATCTAAAACATCTGCACCAACATTGGTAAACCCCCATGCCATATGGTCATTATGACCAAGAATGACTCCAGGTAGTCCAGGGAGTGTCACGCCAGTTACATCAAGTTCACCTGGAACCACAATATGGGCTTCATACCAGACACTCGGAGTTTGCAATCCAAGGTGTGGGTCATTACATAGGATTGGATATCCGGTTGATGTTTTTGAACCAGCAGCAACCCAGTTATTGCTACCAACAATTTCCATGTCGCCAAAAGGCATAGCAATGTTATCTAAGACTTGAATGAGTGCATTGAGTTTTTCTTTTGGTATAATCATCTCATCCAATACCGCACCACTCTGAACTGATGCAGGATTTGCAGTTGCAGGATAACCCCCGTTTGCATCAGGATATTCTGCTATACTGAGGTTGTATTGCTCTGGTATAATTGGAACAGTATATGGCATGACATCGTTGAAAAGATCGTCAAACATCGTGTCATTGTCCAGAGTTGTTCTGATCCATTGCCAGTAAAGGTCGCTAATACCTCCTGATAGGCCCCAAGTCATCATGTTTGCGAAGATGAAGATATCGAGGCGAGTCCATGGTTCTGGTGTGAACCCAAGTATCTTGAATTCAATAGGAGTGGTCTGACTTGTCATTGAATTAATGAACGCATTAACTCCTGCAACTTCGGCGTCAATCACACTCATTGACTCTGCAACCAATGGATCACCAGTATTAGCTTCAAACCAATCAAGTGTATCTTGAGCGGCTCTTGCCAACCCGATTGTTCGATAGAATCTATCTGAACTTGCAGCATAGCTTCCAACAATCTCGCTTATCCTTCCCGCTGCAACATAGTTCTGCATAATCATTTGGAAAAGTCGATCTTTAGCATGGAAATATCCCAATGCCATGAAAGCATCTTCCTTAGAATCACCATAGATGTGGGGTATACCCCACTCATCAACCAAGACTTGAACTGACGCATCAAGACCTGGTAGCCTTATTGTTTGAGCCGCAGGTGGAACTACTCCAACTCCAACGTCAAAGATCCCCCCTGTCGGGGCTATTATTTGAAGCCCTCCCGCAAGTGGTCCTATTGGCATTGTTAGGATAACAACCAATGCAATTGGACCGATGAGGGATAGAGCAAAATTAACCGCTTTCCGCTTCAATTCTCTCACCCATGCTGAGTAATTGGATTTCTAATTGACAATCATTCCGACACTTAAGCCTTCTCAGAGGTCATTTTCGACCTCTGGTAACCTTTTTCTGTGAGTTACAACGTGGAAAAAAAGGCTGGTGAACCTTAATGGTTAAAACCGAGACTTTCAGAGGTAGGGATTTCATTACCCTTCTCGATTATACAAAAGAAGAGATCGAAACCATGCTTGACGTGGCTATTGATCTCAAGAAGAAATACGCATTGAGAGAGCCACACAAGCTCCTTGATGCACGCACACTGTTCATGATATTCTATAACCAATCACTTCGTACTCGTAACTCATTTGAAGCGGGTATGACTCAACTTGGTGGCCACGCTCACTTCTTAGACCCTAGCAAGATTTATGCTCCGGCTCTAGAAGGAGATGAGAAAGCCTACTCCACAGAACGTGTTTCAGATGTAGCACGCGTTCTTGCTCGAATGGGTGATGGTATTGCAATCAGGTGTTATGGTGATCCTGTTGGCTGGATATATGGTCGTGCAAATGAAGTCATCAATAACTTTGCGCACTGGGCACACATACCTGTCATAAACATGGAGGATGACAAATATCATCCATGTCAAGCTCTTGCTGATATGATGACTGTAAAGGAGAAGTTTGGAAAGTTCAAAGATGTCAAGTTTGTGATGAGCTGGGCATATTCTCCCTCCGTCCACAAACCACTCGCTGTTCCACAGAGTGCAGTAATTGGTGCAACCATGATGGGTTGTGAAACCGTTCTTGCACATCCAAAGGGAATGGAACTTGACGATGAGGTTATCAAAGCCTGCAAGGGCTATGCAGAGGAGAATGAGTCAAGCTTCGAAATTGTCTACGACATGGATGAAGCCTTTGAAGGTGCAGATGTTGTATATCCAAAAGCGTGGACATGTAGAGACTTTATTCCACCATGGAACGACAAGCCTGAGCTCGATAAGTCGCAAGAAGTGTTTGACAAGAACAAGCACTGGATCTGTGATGATGAGAAGATGAAAATCGCAGGTCCGAAGTCAATGTACATGCACTGCTTACCTTGTGATCGAGGTTTTGAAGTGACAAACTCTGTCATCGATGGTCCTCAGTCAATCGCATTTGATCAGGCTGAGAACAGATTGCATGCTCAGAAGGCTGTCATGGCTTTAACAATGAGATAGAATATTGATGGGTAGGACAGTTTCTCTACCCGTCTCCTATTTTTCTGATTAACCTCTGACACCAGGAGTAGCACTATCTTTTGGTTCGTCGTCATCACCAGTGAGTTTGTCCCAAATAATGCCTAACCTATCAAGTATTGATTGATAATCAGGTTCCATAGCCTCCTGTATGTATGCAATCTCTTTTTCAATTGCCTTTATCCTTCTGTCAGCAGCATCAAAATTCTCTTTAGCTTCAGTATAAGATGGATCGTTGCTAGGGTTAATTACTAAAGGTGCGTATTTTTGGAAGATTGCTGACTCCTTTGCTAATTCGGCTTTGAGCATCTCTAGTATTGGTTCATAGAATTCGTCGTTATCACTTCCCATTCTCAGGCAACTCCTTCAAACATCATCACTATATGAGGAGATAAAAAGTTACTTAGAATATGGGACGTTCAAAGATCGCGTATCACTTTTTCAAGTTTAATCTGCATTTAATAAAATGATTCTTATAAAAGTTGAAGAATACATTTCATTTGGTGCGGCGTTTGTGTGAATGGTGTCTAAAACATGGCGACGGTGGAAAGTGGTATTTCAATGCAAGAAACTACCAGCGGGAACTTGCTGAGGAAACTAATGCAGTAGAGCATTTGTATGAGATACTCAAGGTCTTCGATAGAAGTGGAGTTACACCTGTATATGGAATGAAATTCGCGGGTTCAGGATACAAGCTTCAGATGCCCATTATTGGCAGGGTAGTAAGGAGAATCATGAATGGCATCTTGCGTAATGAAGGACCGAAACGACAACATGTAGGGAGTGATGGTCACTTTGGTCAGGTATTACCAATAGAGGATGCATCATATATTATAGAAAATCTAGCTGCTGAACCGCTCACTCTGAATTATTGTATGTGCCGTTATATGTGCAGAGGAGAGAAGAATGCTCGCTGTCTAATTTTCGGTGTTGCTAG
>JAEORG010000053.1 GCA_016841005.1 Candidatus Thorarchaeota archaeon
ATCAATTTGTAAATGCTGCTTTCAATAATCATTCTCCAATTACATACCTTGCTTTCATAATGGTCATAATTAGTTGGTATGTTCTTTATCGGACTCCATTTGGTTTAAGAATCAGAGCAAGCGGAGAAGATCCAAGTACTCTAGATACAGCTGGTGTTAATGTCGGATGGACCAGAACTTTTGGAGTATTGATTAGCGGGTTACTTGCGGGTCTTGCTGGAGCCTACCTATCTATCGGGTTTGGTTCTGCATTTGGAAAGGGGATGACCTCTGGAAAAGGATTCATCGCATTAGCCGCCTTGATCTTTGGAAATTGGACACCCGGGGGAGTCTTGGGTGCAGGTCTGTTCTTTGGATTCCTAGATGGACTTCAATTCGCAATTCAACTTGCACCCGGATTTGCATGGCTTGAACAATATATTGCATTTGTACAAGTGATTCCTTATGTATTGGTAGTTGTAGCACTAGCTGGAATCCGTAAATCACGTGCTCCTAAAGCAATAGCCATTCCGTATGAAAAGGAAAAGAAGAATTAGTACGATATCATCGACAAGTGCCGAACAATCAGAGGTAGCCTTAAATTAATCTTAACAGAAGTAGTGTCACCTTGATTTCACTACACAACAGAGCCTCCCTCTTCCTTTGCAGTATTGGCGGATTGTTAATGATTGCATCTGGGATAAGTGGGACACTGGGATATCTACCTCAACTGCAAGAAACGATTCAATCGTTCCTTAGTGACTCCATGATATTAACACTTGAAATCATCATCGGGATGCTAGCTACCTTAACTGCTCTAGGAGGATTGGGAGTAATCTTTGGAGGGTTCATCCTGACTACTAGATTTGTTGAGGGAGGACGAGTTATTGTCATGATCTCGCTGGCTACAGGCGTATTGAGTCTAATTATGAGCCTAGTTCAGTTGGTATTAGCAGGCATGATCTCTCTGCCACTACTGACTCAGCTTGTTCAGTCCCTTGGGTGGATTGGAGCAATTATGGCTGTAATGGGCAGAACCATTGCTGAACAGAGACCTATCCTTAGTCTGCCTTAGACATCAAAGATAGAAACTGATGCCTCCAAGTTTTTGGCAGCTTGCACACATTCTTGCATTATTCCAAATTTATCAGCATCCATAGGAGCGAAAACACAAACAAACCAGACACCTTTCCCAGTGCCCAATATCAAACTTGTGGCACCTTCTGTGTTAACTGTAACCAAACCGCGTTCATCACATAGTGCGACCATAAGCGGCATATGCTTGACTGAAAAACTAGTGAACTCTCCATTCCACGCTCTCAGAATAATATCCGCTTCTTCCGATGTAAGTTGCATGTTTTCTGTTGTATATGCAATTTTGCGCTCATATGAAAAAGCACATGCGGCGGATATCTCATCATAGTTAGAGAGTAAAATATCAACAGTTCTCTTCACACGCATTGCCATAACTGGTCCCGATGAAATAACTGCATCTTATATTGAAATAGGTTCTCTGCATGTTATATGGATTATGAAGATAACATTGAGATTGCAGTTCCCATAAGGAGTGTTCGACTATGAAGCTCATCGTTACTGACCCATGTGACTAATCTTCCTTCAGATACTGACATCCCGTGTCTAAGAGCTATTTCCTCAATATTCTCTCCTGAAATTATAGAAGACTCAAGACGGTACACAAACCACTCTTCTGGTCCTTCACCTTTGATCCTGCAGGTGATGTTTACATCTACGCCATTATCTAGGGTCACTGAAAATCGTTTTCCAAATCGATGCCTTACTCTGACCTTCGAACCAAATATCCCCTTCAAAACACCAAGTGTATACGAAACTGCAGGCGCAGGGAGAAACGCCCATGACCAGAGGGCATAGGCAAAGACCATTACTGAAAATGCCAAGAAGAAACCAATAGTATTGAAGGAGTAGACAATCTCTATCCCCTGAACAGATCCGTATTGGATTTGTTGTGGAACACCTTCAACTAAGGTGTAAATACCAGGACTGTAAAATACATAGAATGTGACTGTAAAAACAATCATTATCGTGGCTAACGCTATCCTTTGCCGGTCTATGTAAAGACCCTTTGCGCGGACTAGCAGATTATCCACTTTTACTCCTCCAAAGCTTTCTCATAGATTTTCTTTGACTTCAATCCGAATTTTCGACACATCTCAACAAGAAGCGTCAACAATAGATGCTCGTTATTGATTCGAATCGCGTAGAGCTTCGGTGTTAGTTGATCAATCATAATCATTTGATTCTCTTGCAAATGTGCGAGAACTCCGCGATACAGACTTCTCGATTTCCCACTATAACCGATTAATCGGCTGAGTTGGACACCAGACACACTTCGGGGATAGATATGGGCAAGCGCAATCAATATCGCACGACGTGTGTCGTTCAAGGAAGACATCAATTGTACTAGCTCATACACTGAACGTAATGTGTCATCGTCATTCATAGTATTCATCCGACTATCAACGTTTATGTGCGTGTACTCACACAACCCGCTCCTGCCGCGAATCCATCATTCCGAGGTTTCTAGGCATCTCACAAACCAAAGTAGATTTGAATATTTTTGTCTTCCTACAGCAGTCGATTTTTCGGGGAAATAAATCCTGCATAGAGTTAATAGTCTTAGTACGGAAAAATTGGTAGAATCCTATATAGGAGATATTGAGGATTATGGCTTCTGGATCAAAATACTTTGGATGGAATGCCACCCTAGGAATAGTTCTTGCCGCGTGCTGGTTCTTGCTTCCATCTGGGTATGAAACGCTTATTCAATGGCTATCTCCCCAACTTGGAAATTATGTTAGACCTACAATGGTGTTGCTAAACATAATTCTGGTAGACCCATTCACAAACCTCACAATGGTAGCAATATGGGGTATTGCTGGGTTTATTGGGGGAGTAATAGCAGGGACAAAGAAGGGTGCATTTGTGGTTGGGCTCTTCGCTTGGTTGACAACCATCATTCTTTTTGGTTTTTGTATCTACATGTTAATTCCGGCAGATGGTTCAATTACTGATGTCTTCGCAGCAATAGTTAATACTCCATTGCCTCCAGATTCTTCAATTGCTGACGTACTAGGCATACCATTGGTGCAATCAATGATTGGAGAGCTCTTGAACCTATTTGCAGGAATGGGTGGTGGTGGAATAGATCCGATGTCGCTTGTTTATTCCTTAGTGACATGGGTTGTTGTACCTGTTATTGTGGTCATTGTTACCGCAATTATCGGTGCAGTCGTACGACCAAAGGAGTGAGAATGAAAATGAAGTTTACAATAAAGCACGCATTCGTAATAGTATTCGTGGGAGTTCTAATCGGAGCTCCTCTTTCTGCAGTAGCAAGTCCTACTAATACTCCTGCTCAAGATGGTCCTGACATTAACTCACTGCTTGAGAGTTTGTTAACCAATGGCGCTGAAGTAATGTTAGCAAACATTGATGATCAGGGAGTTCCTGGTGTTATCTACGGACAACTTGGAATACCATCATCATCTTTAGCATTTGACGACCCAATGTATGAGGGATGTATTGCAATGGCTTTACTCTCAACCCATGGAGAGTTCTTAGAAATGATATTAGACCTCCTAGCAGGAGGAGATATATTCGGTGGAGATGGTGGCGGAGGTGGATTTGCACTTGCGCAGGACGGAGGATTTGATCCCAATCAGATTTTAGAGATGTTAGGAACAGAATTCAGTCTCCTGATTACAGTCTTCATCAATGTACCTGAAGCAGATTCACTTGCGAGAATGACATCTATACAGAATCATCTAACCTCACAATTTGGTTTTTCGTTCTTAGATATTCTCAACTTAAGAATCGATCAGAGTCTATTTCCTGAAGGATCTGATATTACGCTGCCATTCGATTCTATCGATCTATACATTCGTCAGGAAACTCATGACTTCACAACTGCGGTGAACTCAATGTTCAGTGTTATGAATGGAAATGGTTTCTTAGCTGGCATTGATAAAACAAAGATTACAAATGCACCAGCATCTGCTGGTGGGTTGCTTGCGATTCCTGATATGGCAGACGTAGTAGAATTGATCAACACCTTTGGTGGCAATACCACTCAACTACCTCCATTCTACACACTCGCAGCTCAGACAATACCCTTCCAAGTTGAAGGCCCAGTTGCAATTGCAGCAGGTGGGTATATCGGAGAGCAACTTCTCTCAACTGATTCGACAAGTATTCATATTGAAGATCTTCTTGGTGTTACTGGAACACTAACTCCACTATCAAGTGGGAACTCATTAGTGGTTGCCAGGTTATCGGAGAATGCCAACATAACTTCATTCTCACCTGACGTAGAAGGTCAATCATACTACGACAACGTATCTAACATTGTGTTCTGGAATGCTACAGCATTAGGTCCACAGGATGATTACATCATCAACTTCATAGGAGATTTCCCACCTTTAGTGACAATCGAGAGAGAATTCTCTGCGGTTTCTGGTGATGTATTGCCGGGCGGACAAGTTGAGGTAACAGTCACAGTAACTAACGAAGGGACCGATCCTATCGAAAACTTGGTTATTGTGGATGATGATCTAGCCTCAATTTATCCTACTGTAACGGTGACCGGACCAACATCTGATACAGTCGCGACTCTTGCAGGAGGAGCTAGTACATCATTTACCTATACTGTTGTCTTTTCAAATGAAGGTGGATACACATTCAATCCAGCTGAACTGACATATGATTTTGAAGGTCAAACATACTTCAAAGACTCCCTACGTCAAGGTTTCCTTGTTTCTGCAGATGTGGCAGGTCTAGCATTTGATGC
>JAEORG010000484.1 GCA_016841005.1 Candidatus Thorarchaeota archaeon
CCCCTCCCAAAATCTCAAATACATCCTTAATTCTCTTGACTGTCCAACCCTCAGGAATCTCTACTAATTCCGGGTCTGCCATTTCGACCCCTTGATGTCCCGGAAATCTAAAGCGGACAAACCACTCACGATAGAATGCCTTTGCTATCTCTTCAAGGATTTGAATTCGCCTACAATTGAGATATATTAAATCGAAGTAAGGAAGTAGAATATTTACGATTCGTTCTTGAGTCGCAATAGGATAATAGCGAACACCAAGATCCGGGATGTATTTTACATGTAAACTGTCAAGAATAGTTCCAGACAAAGCAAGTTTTCTTACCTCTCTTCTGAATAATGAGCTCAACATATAAAATCTCAAAAACTGGGGATTGATCTTTTCAGAGTCAGGTCGTATTAGTACCAAATTTCTTCCAACACAGACATTCAAATCTGAAGGTATTATTGCAATCGCACCAACTCTACCAGTTTTTGATATTACAATATCGCCAGCTTGTGGTTTTAACCTTCGAATCCAGTGTTCATAGATATCACTGGTCACATATTTCAAATCACTTCGATTGATTTCTCCATTGCTCCCAATATTCCGTACCTCAAGATACACGAATTCACTTGATTCGACGAAATCAGGTTTTTTGTCATGAAGACAATCCACTATCTCTAATGATACATCGGATAGCTTGACGAAATCATTCCCTGCACAATTGGCATCGAGGATTTTATTCAATTGGTATCCTCCAATATTTGTTTCAAATGTGTCAGAATGCTTTTCTCAAAATGATGGGATTCTTCAACAAGCTTACCCAATTCATTAGATAGAGATAGTAGTCGCTCTTCGAAGTCTATATCATCTTCCTCATCCTCTGGGACTCCAACATATCTACCAGGATTAAGACTCCATCTCTGAGAGGTAATTTCATCTAAAGATGCAACACCACATAAACCTGGGACATCTCTATATTTGTTGTCAGGAAATGTCTTCTCCCAGTTAGGCAGAGGAGTGACATTATTCTTTTCCGAATCCGCATCTACTATTAATTCAGGTTCTTCGCCTCGATATATCCTAACAATGTTTGAGATAAATTTGAGTTGGGCTTCTGTGAAATCTCTATGTGTCTTATCCAATTGTCGATATATTTCACGTGCATCTATGAAAAGCACCTTATCCTTTCTCACTAAGTTTTGCTTACCTAAATCGAGAAACCATAGTGTACAAGGTAGAGACACAGTATAGAAGAAATTTGTAGTTATAGCAATTATAACATCAATAACACCAGCTTGGATGAGCTTCTTTCTTATTTCAAGCTCTGAACCTGATGCATTACCAGCTGAATTTGCCATTACAAAACCTGCGCGCCCATTCGGGGCAATTGAGCTATAGAAAATCTGTATCCATAGGTAATTTGCATTGTCAACAGTTGGAATACCTATCTTGAATCTAGGGTCGTCCTTCAATCTCTCTTTGTCAACCTTATCTACATTGAAAGGGGGATTTGCCATCACAAAATCAAATTTGTCAAGACTATCATGGATGTCTTCATAGTAGGTGTTTCCTTCTCGTATATCACCTGAGAGTCCATGGACAGCTAAGTTCATTTTGCAAAGTCTTACAGTTTCAGAAACTCGCTCCTGTCCATAGATACTGATTTCCTCGCTTGGATTCTTTTTGTGCTCTTTAACAAAATGAGCACTCTGTACGAACATACCTCCCGAACCACAAGCTGGGTCATATATACGTCCATGATATGGTTCGATGATTTCAACAATTAATCTCACAATCGATGTAGGTGTAAAGAATTCTCCACCCTTTTGTCCCTCTGCCATTGCAAACTTCCCGAGAAAGTACTCATACACTTTCCCAAATACATCCCCTTCAACATCCATAGGTATGGAATTAAAGATTCGAAGCAATGAGAGCAACACACGATTATCAAATCGATGGTATGTGGTTGGGAGTATACCACGAAGATCTTCATTATCATCCTCTATAGCTTTCATTGCATCGTTGATTGCTTTCCCAATATCACTCTTCTCAGGCAAATTCATCAGGTATGAGAAACGTGCTTCATCGGGAAGATACATCACCCCTTTTGCATGGTAGTCTGCTTTTCCAATCTCTCGCTTTCTCTTACTCTTTGCTACTTTCTCTTTAAACTGCTCTTCAGCAATTGAAAACTTGAAATCAGCCCATTTTAGAAAAACCAACCCAAGTACAGGTGTTGAATACTCAGAGGATCTGAGTTTTGAATTGGCTCTTAACTCATCAGCTGCTTCCCAGAGCCGCTTTTCGATTTCGCTATTGATGGATGACACTGGTTTCCCCCTGAGGGAAAATGTAAGACTACCTTTTGAGCTTTTTCTGGATTCTCAAAGAAAATTGAGGTCTGGTCTTGATGGATTATCTTACATGCTATCACAGAACGCAATAGCAATCGTTAGTTGTATCCTATGAGCTCGAGTCATTTTGTCTGCGAACTCTTTTGGGATGCAGAGAATTTCCCTAGATTCTCGAACAAGATTTAGTAGCTTATCGGTGCATGAGTAATTACCAAGATAGCTTTTTGCACCTTTTAGGATATCATCAATATAACTATCAATCCAATCCTCTTGAAAATGATCAGTAATCCATCTTTGTGAGAATTTATCGAACCCGGTGTTAAAGTCATAATCATTTACGACAGGCATTCGAGATTTAATTCGAGATCTATTCGCAAAGCATGTTGTTATCTGATTCAAAACTTCTAGAAATCTGCGATTTCCTTGATACTTTCGTAAATATACAGACCTTCACTTTCACTGATGTTCAAATGGAAACAAAGATAGTAATTAGAAAGAAGTTTGGAAAAACAACTAGATGTGAAGAAGTCTTTGAAAATGATTTCATCTGACCCTGTTAGCGCCCCATAATCACTTTTCTTTGAAACCTTTGATCTGCTTAAGATATTCTTCCGACAATAATCGAAAGTGGGGTGGTAGGTTGATTGAAAAACAACTTGGCCATCTTTGTTTCCAACTTCCTTGACAAATCCAGCTTTCACTAATTCAGATATTGTTAGTTCTGTGGATTCAAGATATGCACTAAACTTCATCCCATAGGCAACTTTCGTCGCTTCAATAACAGTTCGAGGCCATAACAATACAAAATACAGCCTGTCTGCCATTCTGTTTGATAATAAGACTTCAAAATTGAATTCTCTTTGTATAATGAGGGGTGTATCTCTTTCCTCTGCAAGGATGGTCAATATACTCTCAAGTGACATCCATTTTCCAGGATTGTAGGAATCAGAACTAAAATATGACAGCAAACTAGAAACTCTTTCGCGGTTTGACTTCACCCCATAAAACTCTGTCCAGTCAATAATAGTCTGATTCAAGTGTTCGAATGATAATTGTTCAATTCTAGTCTGTGCAATGAGCTGTTCGAAACCACCTTTACAAAACTCAGCTTCTCTTTCGATTCCCGAAACTTTGCTACATACTTTTTTCACAAATTCCTCCTTTTCAGGATCAGACATTCTGAACAAATCTCGCAAGCTCTTTTTTGTAGAGATGGGAGAGAATAGAACGAGCTTTTCTTGGCCAGTCCATCGATTCCATAACTGCATGAGAGGACCAATTTCACTCCCAGAATAGAAGAGTGATTGTCGTGTCCAGTTCTTTCGTGATTTAATATACTTGGCTTCTCCTATAGTCACAGTATCTCCTTTCTTAAAGAGAGCGTCTTCAAAATCTGGACCCTCAATTGCTAACATATCAACTCTATTCTCAAGAGCATATGCTACAGCTGTCAGAATTTGATATGCATATTGTTGAGCCCCAACGGATGTTGGCAAAGTATATCACACGATGGAAGAAATGTAACCTCCATTTTGATATTTCGTTCTAGAAGAAAAGAGTCCCCACCTATGCAAGAAGCAGGGACGTCCGACCTGATGAATGATGTGAGTGAAACTCCCACAATCATCGACTTCCATGTTTAGCCCTCCTCATGACTGCTGTCACCA
>JAEORG010000485.1 GCA_016841005.1 Candidatus Thorarchaeota archaeon
GGATGGCAGATGCAACCATGTCTGCTTTCAAGGAAATTACTGAAGCATTGGCATCATTAAGCAAACCTCTTGTAATCGATGCTGATGGTCTAAAAGCCCTATCAAAAACTGGTCAGGTATTCGAAGCAGAGAACACAATCCTCACGCCCCATTGGGGAGAATTACAGATTCTACTTAATCGAAAATCGAAGGCTGTGCTAGATGATGACACAAGACTTGAACTAGCACAAGAAGCTGCGAAGAAATATGGTGCTGTAGTCTTGCTCAAAGGCCCAGTTGACATTGTTGCTGAACCTGAAGGAAATTTCAAATTTAATAAGACTGGTACTCCTGCTATGACAGTGGGTGGGACTGGTGATGTTCTAACCGGTATTGCTGCAACAATGTTATCGAGGCGTAAAGGTGCCTTTCATGCAGCGGCAGCTGCAGCATTTGTATCTGGTACAGCTGGTGAACTAGCTGTTCAAAAGCTTGGAGAACGTATTCTAGCAACAGACTGTATTGAACAAATTCCCTACGCTATGAAATGATTGGCATCTGTTCTAGAAGGGTTCTTGCAATCTCTTTATTCTCTTCTGTGACAGGAACCCATACAATACCAACATCTGGCTGCCCATATAGCATGACTGATCCATTCTCAGCAAGAAGGACTGCTGGGAATCCAACAAGGTCTTCTGCTCCTTCTATGAGCACTAGTGATTTCTTACCATCTTTTATTGCTGTGTCCATCACGGACCAAGTTTCAGGATATATTGTAGCTGCTGGATTATAGACCATATATTGAATTTCTCCAGAGAAGCCTCTGTTGTATGTACCTCGTTTGGTGATTCCATCAACCACACAAACATCAGGCGCAAATCCTGCATCAATCAACGTGGCACTAGTCACATCTCCAACTGCTATTACACACTTTGGATTCTCGTCATTTATCCGTTTTACAGCCATCACAGCAGGTTGACCATCTTGAATAGAATACACATCACCCTTCGGAGGTTTGAGTATGCTTCTTCCTGTATCGGGTAATTTTCTAGGTGCCTCTCTAGTCCCAAGTAATGCCTTTCCTGTGCGATCAACTTCTCCCAACCTAACCCTAGCTGAAGTCATCTTATCGCCATCTAAGGCGCGTACTGGTTTCAGGCGTTCGACCTCATCCTCTATACCATACTTCTCTCTCCTTCTCTCTAATGCATTCTCTTCAATCTCTCTACAACATGGACCATCGAACATTAGGAATGTTGTGCTTCCTTCAATGTCAGATAACTCATCATATGAAGATAGGATTGTTGTATCAATCTCAGATAGGAGGTCAAGAGATTCTAAATATCCCTGAAGATTAGCTAGTCTTAATTCGGGTGGTTGTATGAGCTGCGATAGATCTAGAGTCCCTGATATTAATTCGTTCGTTGTAACAGCGGCCACCGGGTCTGGCATATCTCGAAGTCTATCAATTAGAACATGATGACCGATATGTAAGCGATCAAACAGATTCAGAGCCCAAGTTCCCGCCATAATTCTCAGTTACTGTTTGAGCTAGCTATAGGTTTAATATCTATGCATCCCCTGTTAGGAATATCAACATCAGGGTAGAGAGTATG
Organism: Candidatus Thorarchaeota archaeon; assembly: GCA_016841005.1. Next base: position 1,596 of record JAEORG010000485.1, read on the forward strand.
AAAGTCTATGCCGTAGCCGACGTTCATTATCCTCGTTTTGGTGAGGAGTTTACAAAGGCACTTACATCACTTGAACCGCCAGATTTGTTTCTCCTCGCAGGTGATATTGTAAACCGCGGCAGCGCAGAGGAATTTCCGCATGTCTTAGATTTAATTAGTGATTCATTGGGAAATGACTTTCCGATTGTAGGATGCTTTGGAAATGAAGAATATTCCGAGGTAAGAGATCAGATTAAAAAATATGTGAAGGGAAGAATGACTCTCCTTGATGAGAAATCTACAATTTTGACCTACGATGGAAAGAAAATTGGGATTGTCGGAACTCAAGGATCTCTCGATAAACCTACTTCTTGGCAAAAGAAAAACATTCCTGGAATAAAAGATATCTTTGAGCGACGAGCTGGTCGAGCTGAATCTTTGTTAAAGAGAATTGCCAGTCAGGTCGATTATCGTATTCTATTGATGCATTATAGTCCATGCATTGAAACGTGCGAGGGGGAGGATGTTCGTTCATTTGCATGGCTAGGTAGTAGGAAATTTTACACTGTAATATCAAACGTAAAACCCGATTTAGTCATTCATGGGCATGTTCATAACTCAGACGTACATGAAGCAGATATAGGAGCGACGATTGTGAGAAACGTCGCTCTACCTGCCGTTGGGCGAATTACTGAACTCGAACTAAAACTCTAGGTGTGTCCAGTTACATCCATTGTTGGTTCAAACTTGTAACCATATACTATGATACCTTCTTGACCATGTTCGGCCACTTTCCTGAAGCAAGCACGAACACGCATCCCTATCTTCACATTCTCTGGATCAATATTTACAATCTGAGTAGTCAATCGCGGTCCTTCGTCAAGTTCAACTTGTGCTATCACATACGGCATCTGTCTTTTGAAATTATCAGGAGCTTGATAAACAATCGAAAATGAATAGATCTTTCCAAGTCCTTTCATCTTATACGGTTCCAATTGACCTTTTCGCCGACATATCGGACATACAAGCCTTGGTGGGAAATAATGTGTCTTGCATGTCTTACATTGTACTCCTTGGACATTGTAAATTGCCCTAATTTTCCTCCAAACACCAGCTACTCCTTGTTCTGCCATTTTATTCCCTCCCTAGAATGTGCACTATCGATGTTGCACCCGTTCCACCAGTGTTCACTGCCATTCCTCGTGTTGCACCATCTACTTGGCGTCCATTACATTCCCCTCGTAATTGCAGAGCAAGTTCTACAATCTGAGCAACACCTGTTGCTCCTATCGGATGCCCCCTTGCTTTCAAACCACCACTTGTATTCACAGGGAATTTCCCGCCTATCTCAGTAATACCCTCTTCGACAGCTTTTCCTCCCTCTCCACGTTTTGCTATTCCAATATCCTCAGTTAGAATGATTTCACTAATTGTGAAAGAGTCATGCAATTCGAACACATCAATGTCAGTGATTTCTAGATTGGCTCTTTCTAATGCGAGTTTTGAAGATATCTTTGCAGCCTTCATGGTGGTAATATCCTCTCTATCATGAAGAGCTAATGTATCACTTGCTTGAGTTGAGGCATCAATGAATATCGGTGTGTCAGTGAATTTCTTGGCTATGTCCTCTGAGCACATCACGAGTCCTGCTGCTCCATCAGTCACTGGAGAAGAGTGAAGTACTCTGATCGGATCTGCTATCATGCCAGAGTTCATTACAACCTTTAGTGGGACGGGTCTCTGAAATTGA
>JAEORG010000486.1 GCA_016841005.1 Candidatus Thorarchaeota archaeon
AACTGCACTCACTTATACATACAGTACAAGCACGTATCCTCGACCATTTGCCACGCCAGGTCTATTCAGTGGCTCGATGAAGGTCACACCTATCTTCAGTCATGACACTAGTCTCGAGGGCATTTTGTATTGTATAAACGCAGCTCAAGCAACATTGGATATCCAAATACCTTACTTCACCAATGTAGGAGACGCAGGGGCTGTTGATCAAATACTAGATGCAATTTTAGCTGCTAGAGCACGAGGTGTCACCGTACGAGTAATCTCAGAAGAAAGCTATGATTGGGAGCTTGTTGAGCAAATGTTTCTTGAGCATGATATTCCCATTGTTTGGCAGGATACTCGATGGTTTACTGCCAATCACAACAAAGGCATCATTGTCGATGGACGAATTGTACTTGTTAGCAGTATCAACTATAGCGATGGAAGCATCACTGAGAATCGAGAGGCTGGTGTCATTATCGAGCACGAAGGTATAGCTCAGTGGTATCAAGATGTCTATGACTATGATTGGGGTATTGCTGGTGGAGACTCTCTAGATGACGTAAATGTATACTGGGATCCAAATATTCCGACTAGCTCATCAACTATCAATGTTACAGTTTATGGCCATGAACTCTACAACGATATCGATGAAGTTGAGCTAGATGTTAAGATTGATGATGGCTCATGGAGTAACAACACTATAACTGCAAATGTTTATGACTCAGCCGAAGAAGATCCAGAGAACTATTTCTATGTGATTCCTGCGCAGGCTGACATGACTAACATCACGGTTGTTGGTAGAATTCGTGTTGCTTCTACATGGCACACCGGAGTACCTATGGTGATCCGCGTCAGGAACTCAATTGCCTCTCCAACAACTTCTCCGACCACATCACCAACCACTACACCAACTGAGGATCCATTGGCTGCATTCCTTGCAGAATTTGGTGTCTGGTTAGCGGTAGCTGGAATTGGAATTATATGTGGTGGAGGAAGTGCTGTAGCGTATAAGAAGGGCAAACTTCCTGGAACGAAGAAAAAGAGAAGTCGCAAACGAAAGCAGAAGTAATCTATTTTGACTTGAGGTGTTCGTTCACCTCAGGTCTTCTACTTTGTATCTCTGTTTCAGATTATGCCATTGCATCAGAGTCTTTTTCTGCCATTTCTGCGAACTTAAAGCAGCTCTCCGCATCAGCCAATTCTCCTCGCCTCTCATGCAGTGAACCAGCGATTCTATATGCACGTGCTACCTCATCCCACTTGGCTTGAGCATCAAGACAAAGAGCCAATGCTTTCCAAGTTTCAGGATTTTCTGAATCGTGTTTTAGTGATTCATTGAAGGCATCTATGGCATCCTGTATACGAAGAAGACTCTCAAGCGCTCTTGCTCTCATTGCATGGAGTTTGGCATTTTCTGGTGCAACCATAAGACCTACATCAGCAGCTGCTAGGGCTTCTTGAAAAGATCCAATCGTTAGATATGCTTCAACTTTATTTGAATGAGGACTCGGTGCATCTGGTGCGATTGCAATAGCAGCATCAAAAACAAGAATAGCTTCCATCTGTTCTCCAATTTTAATGTGGGTCAATCCCATCTCCATAAGTGCATCCAATGATTCAGGATTTACTTGGAGAGCTAATCTATAACCTTCAATCGCTCTCTTATTCTCGCCAGCCTGTCTTAGTCTGCGTGCGTTCTGTAGAAGCTCCTCAAAAGACTGACTACTGGATGACATAATCGGCACTGGCAAGCTTATTGTTTTAACGATATTGATGATGGTCACTCTTTAGTTCCCTACTGACAACAAGGGTTAAAACGAGCGTGTTTAAGGATTGGCTACGTCAAGAACGAGGCATTACACATGTTCGATGAGGATGAAATGTTTGAAAATGATGACAAGGATGTCGAAGAAGACGAATACTTTTCTGATGAAGACGACGAAGACGATCAAATAGAGGAACGCAGTTACGCTTCTCCAAATGAACCTCTCTCATCCTTTATTGATGATCCTTGGCCAAAAACAGTATTCATTCTTATAGTGATAGGCTTGGCCTTTGTTCTATTTACCCCTAGTTCAATATGGTCTTTATGGCACTATTATCTAGTCACTACATATGGTTTGATTGTTCTCGTTGGAGTGTCCTGCATAATTTCACTTGGTGTATGGAAGAAAGCTGGAGAGTCTCGTCTCCGATGGGGTGGTGTAACGACACTCATTGTAGATGTTATATCAGGTGTTGCTGGTGTTCTTGATTCAATATCTGTTGTAACTACAGGAGCTTCAATAATACCCGGAGCGAATACTCCTATACTGGCACTTGCTACATTGATTGTTGTGTTCTCGCTGTACACCCTCTGGTTGATACAAAGGACATTCAATGTTGAAGGTGCAAATTAAGACTGGTGCAACACATGGCAAATGAGAGCCATTCATTGGAAGATTTGATGGCTCTTGTTAGAGAATTTGTACAAGCTCGAAATTGGGAAGGTTTTCAGAAACCTTCTTCGCTTGCAGTATCTGCTGCAATTGAAACTGGAGAGCTCCTAGAGAGATTTCAATGGCTTACTCATGAGGAGATTGCAGAACTGCTCAACGATGAGGATTATCGGATAAGTATTGAAGATGAGATTGCTGATGTCATGATTTACATGATTCGTCTGGCAGACACCATTGGAATAGAACCAACGCGAGCAATTCTTCGTAAGTTGAAAAAAAATGAATCAAAGTATCCTGTTAAAGATTGGAAAGGAAAAATACCAGATAAGGTTAGGACTCCTCGGTAATGCGAGTGTAAACTGACGGTACTCTATCATTTAACAAGTGATTCATCTCTGTCAAGTACTTGTCATCTGCCATGCTTGGTTCAATCTTAATAGTACGGACACCGACTTGAGTTTCAGACATGGACAGCAGAACATCTGATCTATTACTCACTACTTGAGATTTTCCTGAGAATTTGAGGTTTCTCTCAATTCCTATTCGATTTGCAGTTGCTGTAAACACACCATTCTCTATTGAGCGAGTTCGCATAGCATCTTGACAGTATGTTAAGACAAGGTTTGCAGGATGGAGAATAACCTGAGCACCTTTGAGTGCAAGTATTCTTGCAACCTCAGGAAATGCCCAATCCCAACATATCATGATTCCATATTTATTTCCATTGTGAACTATAACTGGAGGTTCTTCTGTTCCAGCATAGAACCAGGTCTTCTCTTTATTGAATAGATGGATTTTGCGATAAGTTCCAACATAATTGCCATTGACGAATATTCCCGCGGAGTTGTATAGAACATCATCAGAAATCTCACAAATTCCCGCGACTACCATTCGATTCTCTTTGGACCATTTTAGTAACAATCTGGAGAATGGCCCATTAGGTATACTTTCAGCGCATCTACGCGTTTCTTCCTTGGATTCAAATGCATAACCCGAGTTTGCTAGTTCAGGTAACACTAAGATTTCTGCTTCTTGATTTGTTGCTTCATTCAGTATCTCATTAAGGTGTCTGAGATTCTGCTTAAGCTCACCAACCTCAGGATGCATCTGTGCTATACCTAATTTCACCATAGCATTCACAGTGAAAACTGAACTATTACATGCTATTATTGATTTGGTCAAGGATTGTAAAGTAAAAAGGAAATTGTTGAAGAAGAAGTCTGGAGGATCTCTGTTTGTGCCTAGAAGAAGAATTTGAAGAATTTGATGAAGAAGAAGACTGGGATGATGATGAGTGGGAAAACGATGACGATTGGTAGTTCCTAGAATTTCATAATACTAAAGATTAAACTCGTCTGTCATCTATCTCTCTTCTAATTTTTAATAGTCGATTGTATATTCGTTTCCAGTGCTTCTCAGAATCATACTGCCATATCGCCTTCATGGTTGCGTACTTCAATTTCATTTTTCTATATCTTGTTGTTAATGACTTGTGCTGTTGCTTCAATGAAATTGTAGATACGGATGGATCACCAATCATCAATTTGATTTGGTTGATTTTTTCATCAAATATCTCAATGTCGTGACGCATCATTTTATCGAAGCTTTGATTGATGTAATCTATTGTTATCTTGTTTGCTGGTCTTAATCTCGGCCATCTGATTACCTTAGCTCCAATTAGTTTCGTCTGTTCATAAAATAACTTAGAATCCAAGATTTCCCCATTTTGAGAATCTGAGTAATATCGCGCTCTTTCCTTCGAGCGCAGTTGTGGAAAAAGAAGGACTCCTGGTCTAATCCGGATTGATGGAGCTTTTACTAATAATCGTTGTATTCCTTTCTTTTGCTGTGCTGATGCTTTATCGAATGAGTACACGACGATAGTGAATATTCTTTCCTGAAATGGTATGAGCCTTCTAGAATCACTCTTTGGAATCTCTTTTGCCTTCATAAAACGAAGATGTTGGAATTCTGTGAGTTTTTCTCTAAGTTTCTTGTTTGCCTTCCTAGCTAAAAAGACACCTGGTATTATTCTCTTTACATCCAGATATTTTGAATAGTTGAACTCGGAACGAATGCCGCTTGGTATGACGATTAATCGAGCATTAACATTAAATCTAGGAATCTCCTTGTCCTGATTTAGTGTATCTTCTGAACTAGACAACTACTCAACCAATTCCTACAATTTGAATATTCCATCCTTAGGTAGCATCTCCAATATAGACTTATCCAAGAGATGTTGCATCGGGTGGTGACATTATTACTTGAATTTTATTTTCCCCGATTTACCGTAATCAATCTTTATTTTACTTTATTTTTAAAAAGAAGGGATGATATCTCTTTAAAATTTAGCAAAGTGTTTCATATGGGATTTTATCAGCCATACGAATATTTCATTTCTTTTACATAACAGGCTTATCCTTAATTTATAATTATGTACCCCACCTTTGAGGTGAAATATCCTTGTTCATCGAATGGCTATATGATGAAGAAGAAGAATGGGACGATGATGACGACGATTGGGACGACGACGATGACGATGACTGGTAATCGTGTCTCAATGGTCTAACATCACGTTATCGAGAAGTATTTCGGAGATGGGTGATTCCAACACCCATCTCTGTTTGTATTCTTAGAATAATCCGCTCTGCATTGCAGTATGGCAATCACAGCTAGCATCTTTTGGAATATTGTCAATCATAGCGAATGTAAGCTTTCTCACACGCTCAACATTCTCAGACATGGTTTTTAGTACAAGTTCATGTGTGACAGGTCCTTCCTCTCCATGAACGTCATAGTCCGTAGGCATGGAGATATTGACGAAACAAATTCCTGCTTCTCGGGCAAGTGAAGTTTCGGGGTATGCTGTCATTCCAATCACATCCCAACCCTGATTATGGAAGAACATTGATTCAGCTCTACTAGAGAATCGAGGGCCATTTATGCAAACATAGGTTCCACCATCATGGACCTTATACTTGAGGTCTGCAGCTGTATCGACTGCAACCTTTCTCAATTCTGGGCAGAACGGTTCAGCGAATGGAAGATGCGCAATGGTACCTCCTTCAAAGAAGGTATCCTTTCGGCGACCCATTGTTCTATCAAATATCTGATCTGCAATTACAAACTCACCTAGCCTAATTTTATCGGGCTGTAGGCTACCAGTCGCTGCAGGTGATATAATCCGTTTGACTCCAAGCGCTTTCATTCCCCAAATATGAGCTCGGTAGTTAATTGCATGAGGAGGTATAGTATGCCCTCTACCATGACGAGCTAGGAATGCAAAACTCCTTTCCTTTACCTTTCCTAAGATGAAATTGTCTGCAGGTGCACCATATGGTGTAAACACCTTGACTTCCATTGGATTCTCAATAACATCTGAATCATAATTACCGCTTCCTCCAAACATTCCAATTTCGATTGGAAGAAGATCATCAATTGCTTCTTTCTGACTCCTATCGATGGGAACATAATCTAACTTGGTACTGAACGCCATAGATTACTCCTCCTTAATTTTCCACATTTTGTCTAGCGGGTAAATTATTTTCCCAAGAAATCCCATGTGAGCTTTGACTTTGGAGAGCTGCTCATCAGAGAGTACGATGTTATTATACTCTCTCAGGTGTTTCTTCACTTCTGCAGTGCTCATCTCAGAAATCTTCTCCCCTTCAAAGATCTTTGTAATGAGCGCAGTGATGTCTTCGTAGAAGTTCCATGGCCAGATTTCCCAAGCCCAGGTCACTTCGACTCCAAAATAATCAGGAACAAACTTAGAACCAACAATGTGCATCAGAGTTGCTGTTTTTACTTCTGCTGGTTTTCCCGTATCCCTGATATGCTCTACTGCAGTCATTAGACTTTCTCCGGTATCAGTGATATCATCGACTACAAGGACTCTCATTCCTTCGACGTCGCCCACTAATGGGCATGATAATCTCGCTTTACCATCTCTTGTAGCTGTTACTCCCCAATGATCTACCTTGACACTGTGGAGATTCTTGACTCCCAAGAGATCACACTGTATTCTAGCATGCACCCAACCCCCTCTTGCGATTCCAATTATCGCATCAGGTTTCCAATCTGACTCTCTGATTTTCAGAGCGGTCTGGTATGCA
>JAEORG010000487.1 GCA_016841005.1 Candidatus Thorarchaeota archaeon
AACATACAACGAATGGCTGATTTGGTGCAGACCACTAGTAGCAATTCCCTGGAATTGGCTCATTGATTATTTGAGTGAGTATATCCTTTGAATAGTGTGCGTTTGCGTGTTGTAACTCGTTTAAGTCTGAGGCAGAAATCAAGTGAAAGGCAAAGAAGTTGTCTCCTTGACTGAGTAATTCTCTAGCAAGCGCACCTGGCTGTTGTGTTATCATTATAGTTCCCAGACCATATTTCCGTCCTTCTTTTGCCCACGCAACAAAGGGAGATTCATCACTTGCACTAGGCGAAAGAACTGATTGAGCTTCTTCAAGTACGAGGATGGTTTTAATAGGCCCATTCTCATCACCAGCTTGAAAATTGCGCTGATTATGTTGAAATATCTGAGTGAGAATCATTCCAGCAAGCCGCTCTGAGTTTGATCGAGAATGGCTTCGGACGTCAACAATCACAACACGGCCTTCCCGTAAATGGTGAATGATTGCGGCTACAAGATTGGAGTCTTTTCGGTGCAAAGAGCGAATTACAGGAACGAGATTACTGATTATTGCTGAAACAGTTGCTGATTGCTCAGCTGATTTGAGCTTAGTCAATTTAGCAACTTTTTCTTCATCAGAGCCGTAGCCATCCTTGTTCAGAAGACCAATTAGTTCTCTCCATTCGCTATCGCCGCATCCTCGCAAGCGATATGAGAACACTGTTTCCTGTTTGCCAGGTACGATACACTGGCTTACAACGAGAGAAGGACTTAAACTGGCTAGATTGATTCTCGATGGTCCTTGGACAAAGCTTCTTTGGTTTGGAGAAACATTCTGGTCTGTGAATACGACGATGTTGTCTCCGAGTTGTGGAAGATCTGCTAGCCCAGGTCGACCCATGAAGTCTCCAAATGCGTACTCACCTTCTGGATCAAAAATCAACATACCAACATTTTGCTTATGCTCATACAATTTGCTAATCAATAGCTTGACCAGGTTTGATTTGCCATATCCGCTGCGTGCAAAAATAAAACTCCGTTTCTCTTCCAGATGGCTCAAATCAAACAGCACATCATGACATTCATTCTCCCCTTTTCCGTTGAATACTCTATTCCCAAGCGCAAGATGACCTATTGAAACTGGAGTTCCATCTTTATCACAACCCAATCCACAAACATATCTGATAATATCTTGCGACGCTTTAGCCACAAATGCACCCAAATGAGGAAGCTGACGAACTCCTGGTTCATAACTGAATGTATCTTCCGAAAGAGATATGGTTCCCAGAAGTTTCACATTTACATTGTATCTTAGTTTGGATTCCTTCAAATCTTCAGGTATATTCTGATGCATTCTACTCAGAGTTGCCATGTAGTCGTCACCCTGAGGGCCTGACAAAACGCCAACGGGAACAAATCTCGTTATTCTTCCTAATAGAGCAGAGTCTCCGCTAACATCAACCATTAGAAACTCGCCAATTAGTGGATGCATCTCTGATTTATATGGCGATACTATTTCAGCTCGAAATTCAAGTTCGGATTCAGAGAATCCTCTGAACAGACCTACAGATTCTCCTAGCAATTCAGGCAACTAAATTTCACCTCCAGTTTTCAATTCGCGTGCAATATGTATTAGTTCTAGAATCACAGAGATGTCCTTTTCGTCGTGCAGACCTATTAGACTCTTTACAAGCATTGAAGAAATGATTTCTGTTTCAAAGCCGCCAATTACTGCAAATTCGTGAGCTCTTACTAGCGGATGAGGATACCCGACGACTGGCCAAGACCTTCGCGCTGTCTCAGATAGATATTCAAGAACTTCCTTTCTTCTTTCTAGTAACCATTCAGGTATATCTATTGGCAAAATTATCCCCCTGGGATCATCGATTAATTTAGCTAGATGAAGTTTTCCGAAGACTTGATCTCCTTTCTGCCATGTGCGCGCCCAATTATATGCATTTTTTTCAACTTCGTCAGGGACCTCACAAAAGCAGGCGTATTTCTTCCGAAAGGGACCTTCAAGAGCGAGTGCCAAAGCGACATAGCTTAAAACCTTGGAGCGTTTTGCTACGCCAACAAGCAATGAGTCCCGCTCTATATAGGACTCATGGAAAGACTGTCTCATCTTCTCGACCGTGCTAGGTTTGAGAGATCTTGTCCGAAGAAGCCCGTCTCTTAACACCAAAGGTTTGGTTTCATTCCAAGAGATGTCAAGAAGGACAGCCCACTCCATTATTTCACGTAACTGACGTAGATATTCTCTACTCGAGATGGAAGATTCACGCGGGGTAGCGCCATCTGACGTATCACGAGGCAACAGGTATGACAAGTCTTTGTATTCAATATCTAGGCGAGACAAGAAACTGCGTAATACGGGTATTTCCTCGAAAAAGCTTTTGTACACCTCAACTTCCGAGGTTAGAGGAACAACTGTTTCAATTCGCTTATTTCCCTCAGAATCAGCCACTCTTATGATTTCTATATTGATGGGCTCAAAAGACAACCGGTTTTCTCCACCATCTGTTGCTACTGGAGCAATAGCATAATGTTGCCTTGATCCTATTCTTGTGAGTCTTAGTCCTCGTGCATGCTCTCTAAGTAGATGCAATTCAGCAAGTTCTTTTTCGGTAGCTTTATCGATATGGGCTTGCAGTCTTTTTTGGTCCTCATCCTTGAGTATCATCGAATCTCCCCGTCGCTTGAATAATTGATTTGAGAAGCTCTAATCTTCTGAAATCCTTAAATTCAGGTCTTCTCTCAGAACGCGGAACAATCCATCTTTTGAGAGCAGCTCTACTCAAATAAGAGATATCCCCCTCATAAAACCTAGGTTTCGGTTCCAGTCCTCTGAGATGTGCTCTTGTATTCTCGGCAAGTGGGATAACATATGTTGTTCTTTCGATTGAATGCTGAAGCATTTGGGCATGGAGATCACATTCCTGCAATGCTCGTCTTATAACTCTCATTCTCCAATTGGGACCATGACCATAGCGATTTTCTTTTGCATAGGGATGCCCGATTGCTTCTAATAACTTGCGCATGTCTTTGAATATATCTTGTGGAATATGAAAGTGTCCATAGCCTCGTGTATTTCCAACAGGGATAAAGAACAAACGATTTTCGAGTTTTATTCTATCATAAAGTGACGATTTTCCTAGAGCTGAGGTGGTTGTCAATAAAACAAGCTCGTTATTGTGACGACGACCTGAAATTACAGACACTGTGTCTTTGTATTTTTCCCTATACGCCTGTCTGACTTCTTTGGCAGTTGTGAGAATACAAACTAGCTTTCCGCCAAGTAGGAGAGAATATGGAGGAATTGCTCCAAGAACAAAAGCATCCATTACATTTCGGAGCATGCTTCGTCTTTCTTCAACATTCCATCCAATCCACTTGTCTCTGACTCTAAGATTGAATACAGGATCAGCAAGAGCGAATAGACCAATTACTTTTCCATTTTGTTTATCCTTCACAAGAAACCGCATTCTACGACCGTATCCTTGAGATACAGGTACAGACCAGTAGAGTGTTAGAAATCTGAAAACATCATTCTCAATTGTATCTCCTTTTACGACTACAAGTTCCGGTTCTATTTGCGAAGGTATAATTTCATCTCCATTGGCAACACTAGAAAGAAGCTTTCGAGCCTTCTTCTTTAGAAATTCGAAGTTCTTGAGTAGAATTTCCTTTCGCTTTCCACTTTGAATTTCTTTTATTTCCTGTTTTGTTAACTTCTTATTTTGAGAGATTTCGTTATTATTTACGCTGTAACCTAGTTCCACTAGATGGCTTTCTAGACGCCGACGAATTCTCATCTTAATATCATCAATGGCTAAAGATTGAGTAGTACTATTCGAACAGTGCAACTCAGGCAATTCAAGCTGTCCTTCAATTAAATCTAAAATTTCGTCCTCCTCTTCATCTCCAGCAACGCCTGATATGAGTGGTTCCTCCTGCTTTGATGCATTCCTTGTGGATTTCAAATTCGAGCCTTCATTTCCATTTGTTGCCCTGTGCCTTCGGGATATTAATAGTTGGGTGCTCTAATGCCACCGTTTCAAGTTTATCTATTCAACGTCATTTTTTGAATAATATTCTTCTATGTTCCAATAAGAGGGCATCGCTCTACATTTCACTTTAAAAAACTGATACTATCTCTTTGATACGAATTGTTGCGCATTGAAATATTCTCTACGATTTCCTCTATGAAATCACTCGGCAAAAATGAGAGTGGTTCATATATTTGTTG
>JAEORG010000488.1 GCA_016841005.1 Candidatus Thorarchaeota archaeon
GTGCATCTAATGATAGAGAAACAACGAAACAATATACACAGATTTGGTTGTCAATTTCACCTCATAACAGTAATTGGGTTTAATTTATAGAGCGTCCGACGAAAATAATACTTGAAGTCAAGGGGTTGGTTATTTGATTCGTGGCAGGACTCTTGAAGAAGATATAAAATACTTGCATGCACTTATTCCACTCGTTGAAGAAATCAAGGAAAATCATCTTGATTATTCGACCGAGCATACATATCTAGCGCGCTACACTCCTGAAATCATAGAATATGGCGAGTTTGGCATTTTAATAGAATACCCCGAATCGTATGAAAGGGTTAACGAAACTGAGGTTCCAAGCCGTGAATGTGTTTTGGAGTTCTTGAAAATCGTCAACAAACATCGAAAGTACAAGACTGACTTCAGTATTCTTACTAATTATTCTGGTTCTCTTGCAGAGAATACAGAATTAACCAAGCATCTCATTAGATGTCTTTTAGACGAAGACGTAGATGCTGAGCATAGCGTTGATGTTTTTTTGTCAGAAATTCATGACACACCAATTTCAATAGATGTTGACCTTTTCATCTGGGGATTACAGGTTGATGAGAGAGGATATGATCCAATTTTCGGTGTAATTCGCAGACCACTTGGTTCAGATTTTACTAAATACTATAGGGTCTGGGGCGAGTCAGATTTGGAATTTCCTCAGTGTTATCGCCCTATTAGTTGGGATCATTGGCCATATCACTCTGTTATTGAATGGAGAATATGTAATGTTACAAAAGAACCAAGACATGTTGAAGAAGTTCTTGAACAAGCAATTGGATTACTCGATGAGTTGAGTTTATCTATTGGAGTTACAACAATTCTTGCAGGATATTCTGCACGAACAGATTTGACATTCGAGCCACATGTCCCACTATGGAAAAGTCGTGAACACAAACTAGGGACCTTATTCGATTGGGAAGGACATATTCCAAGACCTCGGCAGCTTGAATTGAAACACATCTTAGTTCATAATGTTCTTACAAGAACAACATTTCCCAGACTACAAGAAAAATGTCAATTGGTTAGTAGAGTGAAAACTGCACTTAAGATGTACAGAGAGTCCTCAAGAAAATCAAAAGACGTTGAGGGAATCCTATTTTCAACAGTTGGTCTGGAATCATTATACACATCCGATGAACAAGAACTTAGGTATAAAATGGCAGTAAGAGTATCAGGAATCATGGAGATAACGCGAAATGATAGGAAAGAGGCATATGAAAAAGTACTTGAAGCTTATAAAATTCGATCCAAGTTTGTTCATGGCGAGATTGGTGATCTGGATTCAAATCAATGGTCGGAAATACGTAGAGCATTAGTTGAGTATCTTAGAATCTCTATTCTTGTCTTCCTTAGACTACCAATTTCAAAGAACAAGGAAATCACAAAGTTTCATTCCATGTTGGACTCTATGCATGTTGATGATGATGCTAAGAAGAGGATAATAGAATGGGTTGGATGGGATAATAAAAATCGTTATGGCTCGTGAGATATTTGGCCCTGACTATCTGCCGTACAGGCAGGAGAAACAGATGTAGTTTATAGATTCTTTTGAGAAACAATTTCCTCTCTCGTTCGTTCTTTTTGGAACTCTGTCCTCACATATATAGCATATTGAGATGACTACGGACATACATCTGAAAAAGAATCAGTAGGAGATTTCAGAAAAACAAATAATTTTAAAACATGACTTCTGTTCTTATTACTATCGTGTTAGTATTGAGGGATAGACTTGAATCAAGATACTTCTGATGCTATTCACCACGCAATTTTAGCATTTAATCCTGAAAGCGCAGAGGAATATGAGTTTGCCGACTTCTTTCGATGCTGCGTGTATAGAACGGCAATGAGAATTGGAGAGCCGCTTCAAAAGGGATCGATTGTTGTTTTGTATCGCACCGGGCGTAACAGCCTAATAGGTGAGTTCGAGGTTGTAAGAGTCGAGAGAATAGATGAGCCCACGGATAATATCTCTGAGGATTTGTATGCAAAAGCTTTTGCGTATCCAGTAACACTATATGATGGCCAGTACCATGGTCCGTACCACATATTCTTTCACAAGTTACGCATATATTCTCCAGATGTCAGTTTAGATGATTTCAGGAATGAATATGCAGAACCAAATGGAATAAATCTGGCGAATCTTTCGAGACCAATCTGGTTAGATGAAAGAGCTGTCTTTGATATCCGTGGTCGTACTTGCAGAGTGTCTCCATCTGCAATTGAAACTGACTGGTTTATTGAACCACTTGTGTGATTCTTTAGCTGTGTGATTTGTCAGGTGTTGTGAGCTTTAACAATGCTGCAGCAATTACTTTCCTTTGTTCAAATGTGTCTAAATCCCGTATTTCGTGACCATTACATTCTTGTCTTTTTTGAACAAAGTGACACTTACCTTATTCGTTTTGGCGTCAACTACAGCATTAGTGAGTGCTAATGCTAATCTAAGAGACGCCTCGCGATCCAATGAGAATCTGATGGTCTGCTCATCATCGCTTGTCCTGATATTTCGAGCTACCGCATTTGGCTTGACATACTCTCCGCCCATTTTTCCACATCCACATTAAATACAGACTAGGTTATCATAAAATAGCATATCAAGCTTAATCCATAAAAATCATAATGAATAGTGAGATTCTAGGATTTGAACACCTTTCTTACAGACAGAAAGGGCAGTTCGATTGAAACGAGTATAGAAAGGAGCGCATCCATCTCTCTAGATTCTTTCTTGCAAATTATACAAGGTTTTTCTGAAAGTGAAAACGATGCTTCTTTTCCCAGCCTAGATTGATTGGGAAACTCAAATTATTCGCCAAACGCTTTGAATATCGAAGGTCATCTTCAGTGGGCGTCTTATCTAGTAGAATGAGCCATTCATCATAAGGAGTTCTTGACGCATAGAAGTTGTACTCAAGTAATTGCCCCATTGCCTCTCTGATTGCTTTTGTCGTTGATAGGCCATAGACGACTTTGAGCTCGGACATGAACCGTGTATCATGATGGTCGAAAGTAAGGTCAATCTGATTATTCTCCATTATAACATGTTCAAATCCTTCGTTCTTCAGCCACCGAGTAAACTTGTTTGCTAGCCTCTTATGCCTGGGTTCAATGACCTGTAGAATCTTGGGAGGTGCGCGAAGATAGGAGGTTTCCGAGAGATACTTGTCAAACATTGGCTTTTCCTCGAAAATAAATCGCTCATTGGACAGACTAGATGCCTTTGAAAGTTTGAACCGGAAAACTCGTTGTCGAGTTCCATCTGGAATCACTTCATCAGATAGATAATCTCTCTCAATCCCTGTAATCCGCCATCTTCCCTTGAACCACCATGGATCCCCCTTCTTCTCATCCTCGTATCTCAAGAAAAGATAGACAGGCAACTCTTGATTCTCAACCATTATTTTATTTCCATACTTGAGTTCTTGATGGCCCTTGTCTGGAAGTCCATCTCCTATGTAGTAGAAATAATCTCGTTCTTCATTGTATGAATCAGGGTAGAGCCCTTTTGACAGATTCATCTTAATCATAACTGATGTCGGATTGTCCCTTGGTGCAAGCACAATCCCTCTCTCGAAATTACCCCCCGGTCTTTTGCCATAGCCTGCAGCAATTGACATTTCTGAGTACTCATACCTGTTATCTTCAATGAGCTCCTCAAGTTTCAATACTGAAAAGCCTCCGTAACAAATCTCTCACTAGTATCCACGTTATGAAAATATCCACGAAATCAACGAACACAAACATCAACATTACTGAATCGTACACCTGAGGAAGAATCGCATTGCTCATCATCAGGAAGA
>JAEORG010000489.1 GCA_016841005.1 Candidatus Thorarchaeota archaeon
AGCATCAGGAATGGTATTTGGAGGTAAATCCAATCCTGTAATCTCAGGAAACACCTCACACCATTTTGCAGTAGTATCCTCTATTGGTTCAGTATGATAGTACATGTCAATAAGGGAGTAGAAGACCTGTCGCAGTGTAAACGCACCGACATCAAGCAACTTAGCTTGAATCATTCGTTCCAATAGGTCTGAAGGCAATTTCTTCTCGGGATCTTTGTAGTGACCAGACAGAATATGTAAAACATCTTCCTTCCATGCCCAGTTTTCCAAGAGCATTGATGGCACCTCAATGAAGTCAGGTTTAACACCATCTAGTCCAAAGCTTGCATAACTTGCTTGGTTGGTTACAACATGCATGAGATGTCCAAATTCATGGAAGAAAGTTTCAACCTCGTTGTGCGTCAGGAGAGAGGGCTGTTTTTCTGTTGGTTTTTGGAAATTAGTGACCATAGAACAAATTGGAAGTAGAGCCTTTCCATCCTTTACTCGGCGACCGAGGAAATCAAATACTGCATAGTGTTTATACTTCCCTTCTCGTGGATAGAGGTCAAGATAAAAGAGCCCCATAGTCTTTCCTGTAACTGTGTCAATCACTTTGTATTCCTCAACATCATCAT
Organism: Candidatus Thorarchaeota archaeon; assembly: GCA_016841005.1. The sequence continues at coordinate 618 of JAEORG010000489.1, forward strand.
ACCATACATTGCGATCTTTCACTGGAATGAATTCTAGATTGAGTACCTTTTGATAGATGTCCAGAACACCCTTGACGACACGTGCCATCGGAAAATATTGTTTTACTTCATTCTGATCAACAGAATATTTCTCCTTACGCAGGAGCTCGTGATAATAGAATAGATCCCAGTTATAGAATTGAACTTCGTCAAGAGGAACTCCAGTTGTCTTTGCTTTGAGTTCTTTCAGTGCAACCAATTCTTTCTTGTAGAGAGGTCTCAATTTATCGCCTAGGTCCTTCATGAAATCAAAGACACGTTCAGGAGTCTTTGCCATCTTGATACTAACTTGATATTCAGCGAAATTCTTGAATCCAGCTAGCTTTGCTTTTCTATCCCTAAGTGCTAGGGAATCAGAAAGACGTTCGCTATTTTCCTTTCCACCTCTATTATACTGAGCTGTCTGCATTCGCTTTCTGGTTTCTTCATTGTGAGCATAATATAGCACTGGATTAAGAACTGGATAATCCAGTGTTACAAGGTATTTATCACCATCTTTCTCGAGATTCTCATAAATCTCTGGAGGAACACCATCAAGTTCTTCCTTTGTACATGGAACTGTCGTGGTAATTTCAGCTAGCACTTTACTAAAATCAGCTTCTAACACAGTGAGATTATTGGATATCTCAAGAAACTCTTTCCGTTCAGCGTCAGGAAGTCCAGCACCTCTGTGACGAAAATCATCCAGAGTCTTCTTTAGCAGTGTTTGTTCTTCCTCACCAAAATTCTCAGCATGTGGTTCGAGTCTCACAATTACCTCGAAGAGTTCCTTCCTGCCATATGTTTCATTCAAAAATTTCAGGAGTTGCTTCTCAGCATAATCACATGCATCCCTCTGATCTTTGTCTGTTGAAACATATTTCAAAAATCTCAATGGGCCAAGCTCTTCCCCGACTGCACCAAGTACTTCTTCAAACCCTTGAAGGGTGGCAAGAGTCTCTTCACCTGAAGGAGTCGTAGAGATTTCATCGAGTTTCTTTCTCGCCGCATCAATTGCCTCATCAGTGATAGAACGAATCTTTGATGGTTCAATTGTCCAATTCATCTCGCGGAGAATCCCATCATCTGTCATAGTTTCACAAAATTAGACATTGTATTTAAGAGCAACTTTGCAGGCGATTTTATTCCGCTATGCAACCAATGAAGGAATCAGCTCACTCGTCTTTTGTTGCAAGAATGAAAAGGACACCTCGTTTGAAGGTGACTCCATCCTTGGAAACATGATCCCCAAGCTTTTCAATTGCCTTTTCTTTCAAGTCCATGGTCTTTGTTCCACATGATTCAGCGAGCGCTTCGATTTGCCGCTTCCAACCGTAATCAATCATATCGTTCCACCATATATCAGGAGAGGGATATGTGTAGTCAATCATCTCAGGTAGCAGGATATAATTCGAGAAAGGAGATGCCTTCATGATAATCTCCCAATCTGTCTCAGTTTCCTTGGAGTATACTCTTCTAGCACTTTGACCCATCTCTTCAATGAAGTTCTCCATCCACTCAGTGTCACTTTGGAGGAGCCATGTACTTACTCCAAGCTTACCTCCGGGTTTGAGAGTTCTATGCATCTCTTTCATAACAAGATCTTGTGAATGGAACTTCGAGGCAGTGAAATCATAACAATGGCTCCAACCAAGAAATCCAGAGAGAACGAAGTCAAACATGTTGTCCTGGAACTCCATAGATTTTGCATCCATAAGTCGAACATCTGCATTGGTAATATTCAATCGTTTAATCTCTTGAATTCCGTGATTTGCCCATTGCTCTTGTCTATCAAGACTCGCTACAAAACCAGTTGGTCCTACACACTTCAATGCAGCCAAAAGAGTAGATCCTCCACCAGTACCAACATCTAATACTGTTGAGCCACTTGATATCCCAAGTAATTGAGCCAAACGTGTGGCAAGAAGG
>JAEORG010000490.1 GCA_016841005.1 Candidatus Thorarchaeota archaeon
ACGTTGAACTTCCTATGCTCGCTGCTAATACTCCCTCTAGACAACGAAAAGAACGTATTGAAAATCTTCTTGGGATTGTTGGGCTTACCGATAGAATGAAACATAAGCCTGACGAACTTAGCGGCGGTGAACGCCAACGCGTTGCAATTTCTGCAGCACTTGCTAACAATCCCGATATTTTGCTTTGTGACGAACCCACTGGAGATCTTGATACAGAAACTGGACGTCAGATAGTTGAATATCTCCATAAGGTGAATAAGGAGTTTGGAAAGACTATCTTGATGGTCACTCATGATCCTTCTATTGCTCGACAGTGTGATAGAATATACAAGATTCAAGATGGACAAATTCGCTCAGTACAAGCTCCTACAGCAGACACGCAATCAACTGCGATTTCGCGAATTGATGTAATTAGAGAGAGAATAACAGAAATCACGAAAGAGATACAAACTCTTGATTCTCGAGCAAGGTCAGAAGACATTGATCTTGGAGTCTTTGCGGGACGAAGAATGGAACTCACAGACAGATTGAAAATGTTCGAGGAAGAACTGCATCGACTAGGTATCTAAGATGTCAATTGTCTCTCTCGATATGTTTTTGACATCAAAACATCACCATCTATATGAATCGAAATGACTCTACCTGCAATCATCGTACACGGAGGAGCAACTGCATTCAAAGAGAAATTTCATGAGTCTATTAAGGTGGCAGTCACGAAAGCCGCTACTGTTGGAATGTGCACCTTCGAAAATGGTGGTTCTGCATTAGATGCTGTAGAGTCTGCAATCTATGTTCTTGAAGAAACAGACCTATTCACTGCTGGAAGAGGTGCATGTAAAAACCGAGATGGTGAAATCGAGCTCGATGCAATGATTATGGATGGTAATAGGCTCGAGAGCGGCGCCATTATGGCTGTTCAAGATATCATTCATCCAATCTCTCTCGCACGTTATGTTCTAGATAGAACTCCGAACTTTCAGGTCGTTGGAAGTGGGGCAAACAAACTCTACAATCAGATGATCAAGGAAGGGTTCAGGAAAGAGGTTGATATGAATAGAACATTAAAACCAGCAATTTCTGCGGAGTGTGATACCGTCGGTGCAATCGCTGTCGATGAAAAGGGGAGAATTGCAGCGGGATCCTCAACAAGTGGATGGCCTGGAAAGCTTCCTGGAAGAGTGGGTGATTCACCTATCATTGGTTCTGGAGTATATGCCAATGATGTTGCCGCAGCTAGTTGCACTGGAAAGGGAGAACAGATTCTACGAATTGTGATGGGTAGAATGTCAGTACATCATGTAGAACTGGGAAAGACTGTCAAAGAAGCTACTGAGTTAATGATATCGGAATTGCGTCAGAAGACCACTGGGGAGGCTGGTTTAATCATGGCAGATATGAAGGGAAACATGGCTCTTGCTTTTGATACACCACATATGCCTACTGCTGTTTTTAATCAGAATATGGATACGCCTTATTATTCTATAAAACCAAAATGGCCACTCTGACTCTATCGCAGTTAGGAATTCTTAAATCCCACCTCCTGTTTTGTGACATTTAATCTCAGGAGTAGAGGTGTCTAGTTCCATGAAGAGACGAATCAAATTCGGAGCACGATTGAGTCGAGTAATTTCAACTGTCGCTGCAGACAGTGAAAATCCAAATATAACACCTTATGAACGGATTCATTGGCCTGTTATCAAAGAGGTGGCTCAAGAATGCGAACGTCTTGGGTATGATTCGATCATAGTCCCTGATCATCCAATGGATGACCTCTCTCGTTATGCATGTCTAACAATGATGGCTGCATTGGCTGCAAGTACTACGAGTATAAAGATCGGCACTCTCACAACTAACACAATGAGGTATCTTCCTAATCCGTCACTCTTCATAAAAGAAGTAGCTACCCTTGATCATATCTCTGATGGTAGATTGTATCCCTTTGGATTGGGAATCGGATGGACACCCCATGAATATGAGGCATTTGGGTTTCCATTTCCGGAACATAAGATACGTTTAGCTCAACTGATAGAGACAATTGAGATGATGAACTTGATGTTCACTGAACACAAGTGCACATACAATGGAAATTACTTCCAGATTAAAGATGCCATCTGTGAGCCTAAACCAATACAGAATCCATTTCCAATAGTAATCGGTGGTCGAGGAAATAGGACACTTGGGGTTGCAGCTAAAATCGCAGATCATATTGACATCTATAGTGGAATGGATATTGAAAAGACACAGGAGAGAATCAGCTACATTGAAGGCGTCTGTTCAGAGCATGGACGTAACTTCAAGGACATTGTTTTATCTTGGGGTTGCTGGTTCTGGATTTACGAAAATGAAATAGAACGTAATAGATATTCAGCTGAGATAAAACGGCTGGTTGATTATGGCGACCAATTCCAAGCAGTCATGGGAACTCCTGAAGAAATCATCGAGCGATTTGAAGCACTCAAGGAAATTGGAATCACATACTTCACTTTACGATTTGAGGACTTGCCTAGTAAACGAGGACTTCGCTTATTCAATGATTATGTAATGCCCGAATTGTGTTAGGCGTGCCTTTAGTAGACCCTCTTGATATTCCCCTTGACTCCAATCTCATAATTGCGTAAAGGTATCTCCTTTCTAGTAGCAAGTACAGCTTG
>JAEORG010000054.1 GCA_016841005.1 Candidatus Thorarchaeota archaeon
AAAGTATGCATTCTTGTTGGCATACTGACACGACGTCCAACCCATGCCCAACATGTATCATTATACTCATCTAAAACAATGAGCGCATTGTCGCTGTTGACTAAACTTGAATCTAGTTTGACAGCATTCACTTCACCAGAATCATCCTTTAGCATAAGCATGAAAGGTTTTCTTGAGAGGGTCTTCATTATTATCCAATACCTCCGAAAATGTAATCCCAAATACCCCTCATCGTTCATTGCATAAAAGAAATTCTTGGATGTTGTTATTCTGATGTTACTACGGTTTGCATAAGAAATCCGACTTTTATGAAATTACCAACCTTCCTATGCTTCGATTGCTGTCCTAAACTCTAAGGCAAACCTATTACTCTGAGTACTGTCATTGTATTCATATGCTACGCGTCCGTTATAACGCTCCATGAGTATCTTCACGATGAACATATCTAGACTCAATGTGGTTCTTGTTGGAACAATCTCACTCATAAGGGATTCAACTACAACAAGTGGAAGTGAACGCCCTGGGTATGTTATGTTTACGATAACAGTATCAGATTGAACCTTAACAGTAAGCTGAATATCTATCTCATCTTTTCCCTTGCAAATGTAGGAGCAGACATTCAAGAATACAAATTCTAGCATATCATCTGCTAAGACGCTTGCATTTGCTGGTGAAGAAATCTTATACCGACAAACTGAACCAATCATTTCTTCTGTACTAGAGAGGGTTTTCTCAATAATGGGAACAATAGAAACTAGAAAAAGCTCATGCTCTACAGTTTCTTTGATTTTAATCAATGTTCCAACCTGTCTATTGATCAAGGTTGTCTTGCGAGTGAGTTCAAGTGCATGTGTACTATCTGTTTTCTCTTCAAGCGCCCTCATTTCAAGATAAATAGTGATTGCCTGAAGCAGGTTGCCAATCTTATGCCCCCAGAGGTTCAAGAAATATTCGGTTTCCTGCTTAGCTGCCAAGAGCTGTTTACTCCTTATATCCACTAGTGTCGTGAGTTCTCGCTGGGGATCGATGATTGCGGACATAACGCCTGCGATTGCAATAACAAGTGTTCCCGCCATGAAAAATGAGAACCAGATGAGCTCCATCACCTGCAATGGGTGTGACTGAATCATGAATGCAACTATGGCACAGGACCACAAGATAATCGCATAGGTCAATGCAAGATCTATTGTGTTATGCTCTTCTCTCCACGCAGTGAAAACCTTAGAGAATGAGAAGATGAGTGAGGCGAATGTAAAAAGTAATAGAATCCATGACCACAATGATAAGGCCAGAAAACCTTCTCCTACTGGCTTTGTGATGAAGACTGGTTCTGGACTGAGGAAGAAAGATAATACTATGAATGGAACAACAAAACCCCCCCAAAGAACACTGGCCATTGACCTTCTCCTATGCTCTTCAGTCGTTCCTGTGATTGAAGATAACAAGATAGATGGACCAAGTATTAATCCGAGAGCAGTCACAATGGTCCTGTTTCTGTCACGGTCTGCAAAGGGGGACAATACAACTGAGGACTCATTTGTGAGCATATAGAAGAAACCAACAAGAAGTAGATTTGCTGACAGAAAGAGGAGTAACAGGTCGCGATATTCGTGGAGTCTGGCATACCTGACCAAGGAATAGATGATTGTGAAGCTGATACTAATTGCTTGAACTGGCCATAGAATAGAGAGCCAAAAAGCCATCTCACTCTCAACCATCATTTGCTGAGGCACACCTGCCACGATGAGTAAGATGTTTAATGACAATATCAAGAGGAATATTGCAGAAAGCACTGTGTTTCTGTTTATCAATTGATAACCATCCTCGTCCTTGGCATCTTTTAAGATAATATGAAACTCATCACGAGCCTAAACTTGTGGAGCTCATGTCAATCTCACTATCAATCACAAGGATTGATTGTGTGTCTTCGATGCCCTTTATCTTTCGGACCTTGTCTGTGATAATCTCAACCAGTGTTTCCATGTCGCGACCCCTTACCTCTGCTACAATATCGTAGGGTCCGAATACCTTGTGTGCCTCTTCTGTGACAGATAGTGCTAGCATTTCCTTGAGAACAGAGTCCTCATGGCCCACTTCGGCCTTGATTAAGATGTAGGCTTTTACCATGAGTGTCACCACAGGCTATTTCGACTGTGGTTTAATGAAACTGATAACTCTTACTCTCAGCCTAGATAATCAGACGGGGTCTCGCAAAAATTGGAGCCCTCTATTATTTACGAAAATCGCAATTAATCTAAAATAAATTGTATTTATCGCAACTTAGTTAATATAGGAATAGTTTCGATTATGAGTTGTTAGTTTCGCAGTAGTTTGCAAACTAATGGCGCAAGACATTGCAGAAGCATTCTGCACAGAGGTGACCTTATTGGGAAAAATAACTTTGAATACTGTTCCTTGCCCCGAGTGTAAGGAGCCAATCGAAGGTATAGTTGTTGAGGAATACTCAATCACTAATGCCAAGCGTATTCCTGTTCTCGTTCCTGCTAAATGTAGTAAAGGTCACAATGTGATTCTTTTCGTCGACAAAAAATTCACTGTCCGAGATGTAGAAACAGCTGGAGCAGTGGTTGTTACCAATGATGAAGGATCTGTCGATAAAGCTCAGAAATGGATGGATAGTTTCTAGGGGATGCAAAGATTTTGATTCAAAGTGTTTATCTCGTGAACGAGGGCGGAGAAACAATCGCCTCAGTACCGATAGGAGAATTTCAATTAGATGAAGCTCTCTTTGGAGGATTTTTGTCAGCAATTCAGATGTATAGTAAGAAAATATCTGGCAAGAATGTCAGCGAGCTGTCTTTGGAAAGTTATCGTATCATCATCTCCAAGACTGAACGTGTTTTCTTGGTCACCATTCATGATTTGAACGATAAGAATGCAACCGAACTCAATAGCAAGATTAGTGAACTCTGCAAAGGCACACTTGGTGAGATTGTCACTGATGAAACTATCGAACTAATCAAAGAAGCTGCGAGTGAGGCACAGAGTGCAATGAAACGCGCAAATGAATGGGCATCAAAGATGCTGTAGGGGTGTAGACAATGCAACTAGTCGTACAATATGCTTCGGAACTACTGACAGCAGTTGGTCTTTTCTTAGGAGCCATTCTGCTTGCCAGATTTACATGGAATCGAGTCAAAAACCTTCCACCAGAGGAGAAATCTCTTGGACGTCCCCTGTGGGTTTCTACAATTAGTATCTTCTTCTTGGGGCTTGCGTCCTTAGTCAACTTCTGGTTTGGATCTGGATTGACTGAGCTAGAGGTCTTTTGGTATATAACTGCAATTCTAGGCTCAGGATTACTAATGATATCAGCTTTGATGATTCTGGGATCAAAGAAGTTCTTCATACTGCCTGTCGCGTTGATGGGTCTACTCGGATTGATAGCCTATGCTGAAACCACAATTGGTGCTGGATCTATTCTTGGTGGATTTACTGATTATGCAGTTAATTTCTTTGCTCTGATTCTATTTAGCATACCTTTCGCCCTTTTCACATACCTAACATATACAACGAGAAGAGTCACAAGCTTTGCATTGTCAATGCTATCGCTCACATATCCGCTGATTCTGGTTGCAACGACCTTCACAGCACCTGAGATGGTTGCTATAGTACTGGCCTTACGTCTTTATGGTCCTGCGCTGTTTATAACTGCTTTAGTTCTGCCTGATACAAAAATAGGTGTAGAACTCGTAGCTTATGCATTCACAATTAGCTCACTATTATACTTCATGTCATATCTATTAGTATCTCCATTAGTCGGAGATATGGTCGCGATGACATCTGTTTCATTCATCGCAACGGCATCAATTCTGAGCATCGGAACCGCAGCCTTCGCATTTACTCGTTGGAATCAGAGCAGAAACATTGCGACACTCACACTAGGATTGTTCTTCTTTGTTGGAGGATTCTCGTTCTTAACTGTAGCATTAAACCATACAGAGTTTATCGTTGGGATTAATGCTGAGTATGTTGCATTATTACTTGGTATCATCGCTCCGATGATTCTCAATCTGAGTTCAATCGTCGCATTAGACTGGAAACCAGCATTACTTCTGCCTGTACTTATCGTCGCAGCTCCTTTCATCTTAATGATGAACGGATGGGCAGCACAGATTCTTCCTGATGCAGTTCCAGATCGCACAATAGTAATGGCGGTATCAGGTATCCTCCAGACAGTAATACCGATGGGACTATACGGTCTACTTTGGTGGAGGATGAGAAAGGTGGGCGCCCCTGGCCGTAGTAGAGCGCTATTCCTCACACTCGGAGTTGTTTTCCTCATCTTCGGAACTGCTGGTGGGAACGCAGTATCAATCATCTCATCAACATTCATTCTAAGTGCTTTTGTTATTTGGTGGTTCGGTATCACTGGTCGTGCAGACAGACTACTAAATACACTGAGCTGAGAGGTGAAGAAGTTGGCAGGGAGATTACCAATCTACAAAACTGTACTCGTTGGCGAGGGTGGAGTTGGTAAGACCAGTATCACACTCCGCTACACCGAGAACCGGTTCGATGAAGAGATGAAGATGACTATTGGTGTCAACTTTGCATCAAAGAAGATGACCATAGATGAAGCAAATGTTACGCTGATGCTCTGGGACCTTGGTGGACAACCCCGGTTCCGAGAAGTCATCTCCGACTATTTCAGGGGTGCGCGAATAGCAATTGCAGTTTACGACGCTACAAGATCCTTCTCCCTACAGCGACTCTCTGACTGGCTTGATCGAGTGAAGGAGAATGCTCCTGACTGTCAAATTATGTTCGTTGGCAATAAGACAGACGAGCGCGAGAATGGCAGTGGTGTGACTCTTGAAGATGAAACTCTTGCTGAAATGGCAAGTCAGTATAATGCACAGTGCATGGAAGTTTCTGCGAAGACTGGTGATGGTGTCAAAGAGATGTTCGAGGCTGCTGCAAAGATTGCACTCGCAAAGCACAGCGAACTAATTGGTAACTAGTACAACATTCCATTTGATGACAGACAGTCCTTCTGGGCTGTCTACCCCCCTCTTTCTTTGATATCTTCTTGTTTCCAAGAACACTAAGACAATACTGACCCATAATAGAACTAGAACGTGATAGAAGTGTGGGAACGAAATAGCTGTAGTGGGCAGCTATAGCTGCCCAACTTTTCATACTGTGTTTCTTACTCTTGTTTTCGAAGATAGAACTTGACAAAGCCCTTTCTTGTGATAAGAGGGAGAAGCAGAATAGCTACTATGATTATCAAAGCTGTACCAATGGCTGTGAAATAGATGATTGGAATCGCGGTTTGGATTGATGCAATTCCTACTGTCGCCCACACTACCACTAGACCATATGCAGCATCTCTACGAATGACGAGCATAAGCATTGCAATGATTAGTGCAACAATAATCACTAGCGCAGTCCAGAGTTCTTGTGTAGCCATTGGAATTCCTGGAACAATCACATTGAGAACAGACGCAATGTTGGCTATCACCGCTAATGAAACCCAACCCGCGTATACACTAATGGGTAGATGCACAGCAATCTTCTCTTTGGTTGGAACATAGACTGCACCAACTTCCAGCTTGACATAGGTGTATAGCATTAGAACCAGAAATAGTCCAATTAGAATTGGAGTGAATGCAT
>JAEORG010000055.1 GCA_016841005.1 Candidatus Thorarchaeota archaeon
AGGGGTTGTGCCCTGCGCAGGCCTAATCCCACGTTTTACTGATGCAGGAGTTTCCCTACTAGGAAATGCAGCAGGACAAGTATCTTCGATCGTTGGTGGAGGAGTGACCACTTGTTTCCATGCGGGGATCTTGTTAGCCAAACATGCAAAGCGTATGGCTGATGAAAATGACTATTCAACTAAGAGTGTCCGAATGTATGAGAAGGAGTACAGAGGCACGAAACTTGCAAGCAATATCACGAACACCGGTAAGGGAATGTGGGCGGTTTCTAAATTTGCCATGCACAATGATCCTATAGCCGCCGCAGAGATTGTACTTGGTGGAAAACTTGATGCAGAAACTCTCAATGCGCTCATTCAAGGACATGCTGGTATCAGCACATACATGACATTGCTATCCGGATTTCTCCCCATGGTCATGAAGATTGGCGTAGGATACATGAAAAGCATCGCAATCTCAGGCCTCTAAAATAAATGGGGCGGATGAGGAGAGATAGAAAAAGCATAGCTAGAGAGTTGAAGCAGGGTCCACCCCTCGCACCCTGCTTCTGTTTTTATCCTGTTTTCTGAACATGCCCGATCCAGCATCCCGCAATTCGTTATCATCAACTTTATCACGGAATCCCGTTTCATCCAACTAGGATGGAAAATATACTGCAGAACCCCCTTTTTAATATATATTCTTTCAATATTGATAAAGTTACTACAGTAAACTTGGTGCAAAAATAAGAGAAAAATATTACCGGGGGAGGGAAATGGGACCCCTCCTTCACCGGTAGTTTTCCGCAGCATGCCAACGCGGGTTAACAACAGTGACATCTTTGGGGGAGATGCACTGTAGTGTACTTGATATTGAGGAAGAATTGTTAAAAGTGCTTACGGATTTCAATGTTTATTCAGCTATCTATAGCTACATCCGGCTGCAGCTGGACAAATTTGACCCGGATGGTACAGATATGGATGACGATCTATCTCTAGCATTAAGAATTCTTGGACTAAAAACTAGTAAGGGACAGGAATCACGAATCTTTACAGTACTACGAGCTGTACTGAACGTAGTCGATGAGCATGAGGATGCAGTGACATTCAAAGAAATATATGAAGCCTTACAAGGCGAAAAAGGATTCAAGTCCAGCAAAGCGTGGGTGCATCGAATTCTGAAGCATCTTGTTGAGATGGGGCTTATTCGTCTTGAAATACCTGATGCGGCTCGTAAGAGATACATTGCTAACATTGAAACAGTAGCATCTGGATTAGATAAAATGAGATCCAAGAACACCGAATCCCTTGAATCTCAGATTCAGGAAATAGAAAGGCTATTGACTCAGGTTAGAGATGTTGATACTGCAAAAGTAAGCCAAGACTTGGTCAAGTTTCTTACTGGAAAACCACAGGAACTAAGCTCTAGATTCGTCAAGGGCGTGGAAGAATTACATAAGGTGTTGGAGGACCATGTTCACGGACCTGCAGGACCTGGAGATATTATACGTTCAACAATGTCATTCGGAGGTCCTTGGACAAACGAAGGAGCTAGATTTAGAGCAAGAAAATACTACGAATCTACAAAAAAGGGGGTAGATGTGAGATGGCTTGTGGACATGAAGGTTTTTCAGTCAGAACATATAGCCCAGACGCTTCCAGTCGATCTAGCAGCAACTCTGCTTGGAGAATTTGCAAGACTTCGAGAAGAAGGATACAAAGTTGAAATAAGACTCTATACAGGAGGCGTTGCATACAATCAATCATCGCTGAATGATGATCGTGTTGCTTTGATAATCACGGAAGATCCCACTACTTCAACATTTGTCACACGGGACTTTAACAGTGACCTTGTTGATTCTGTCATAAAGAACTTCGATGAGGTATGGGAAAAAGCAATACCAATATTTGGAGCAACCCCTGAACAAATGGCGAAACTAGGTCTATCCGATACTCCATATCTAATGGATCTCCTAAAGAAAATTCGGGAAGAGCTAAGTAAGTAACAAAAAGTATGTTTTCGTTTTCAATCAAACCAGATTTTAATGAAACAGTATATTAAAGAGCAAGTCCTGTGTAGAAATTATCCCTATTGGGGCGGGGTAATACCTTGAGGACAGAAATCGAAGATGTGCTAGAGATTTTAGGTCTAGAAACATCAGAAGATAGTCTAACGCGATCGATGGAAATTCTCAAATTAGTTCTCAACCTATACGAGAAAAATAAAGCCCCTCTTTCATTTGCAGAGATTTTTGAAACAGTAAACGAACATGAAAAAGAGTCGGAGTTTACCAGAGCTTGGGTACATAGATTACTAAAGAACCTTGTTGACAAAGGATTAATTCAAATTGATGGTGAAGGATCATCGAGAAGACACTATATTTGTGACATCAACACGCTCATCTATGGTTTAAGAATAATTAAGAGTAAACAAATTGATGAACTTAATATATCCATTAGAGAATCCACTAACAAAATTGAAAATCTGCAGACTATCAATACAAATCTAGTTGCCCAGAAGCTTTACGAGAAATTAACTGGAAGACCAGACATACCTGGATCGCGGTATCTACAGGGTTTGGTTGAATTTCACGAAGTAACTGATGAAACAATATACAAAGCGGCAAAATCTGGGGATACAATTAGAAGTATCGTTATAGATTCCGCATCCTTTCTTGAGCGAGCTGATGATAGACTTGTTCGAATCTTTACAGCTGCAGCATCTGGAGTTTTAGTCAAATATGCTGTATCTGCAGATTCATTCAGTATAGATAGAAGCGCCGTGACAATACCTGATGAGTGGATTAGTAAATTCATTGGCAATATCTTCCAAATGCAAGGAAAAGGGCTTGACTTTCGGGTACTACAACCGGGAATCAAGCGATATCAGTTCGCAAGTTTGAATTCAGATGTCTTGGCATTGGTAATATCTGATAAACCAATGACTGCCGCATGGGTCAATAGAGATTCAAACGCAGACATGATTGACAGTGCAATTGATTCTTTTGAACAGGAATGGGAATCAGCAATCCCTCTAACTCAACTGACTCCAGATATTCTCTTAGAGTGGGGATTGCCAAAGGATAACTTCATTGTCAATATCCTTATGAAATCACGTGACGTTCGGTAGAAATGCCATGAATAGAGAATCATATCTACATGCTATGGAACTTCTAGACATTGATTTAGGTGATGGAAAATCGCGAGTTCTTAAAGCAATCATTTTAGCTCAAAGAAGATTAGGAGAAGGAGGAACATTTGACGAACTCAGAAGTAAAATAGCTGAAAAACAGGGAGGTAAAAGGGTCGTTAGACCTCTCATCTACAGATATCTTAAGTCACTTGAAGAAAAAGGATTCATTGATGTTGATAGGAGTTCAAATCCAAATCAATACATAGTAAACATAACAAATCTATCTGAAGGGATTGAGAGAAGTAGGTTAGTTAAACTCTCTGAGTTGTCTCTAAAACACAGTGAAATACAAGAGTTGATCCAGAATCTTACCAATACTACTCCAGTATGGTTGGCAAGAGACATGGTGGAGTTATTGGTCGGTTCCACTTATGAGAGCAATTCAAGGTCCGCTCAAGGCATGATTCAAATTCAGGATATGATTAATAGCGAGATTTATTCCAGAGCCCGCCAAGGTGATATTATTCGTTGCACACTTGATTGGGATTTCCAACCAGCTTCCTATGAGGAGAAAAATAGAAAAATTGGGTTCACCCTTTTTTCAAACAAGGTGAAGATGCGATTTCTTCTACACGACCCATCCAGAGTAGACCAAGCACTACTTGCAGACAGAATTAAAGTATACAGTGGTGTCCGATCGAACCCCAATCTCAGAGACTATGCTGACACGAGAGTTACTTTCAAAAAAACCAAGACCTACCAATGTGTGGCATTAAATCGAGAAGGAATCGTGTTAATTGTATCAGAAGATCCGTATACTGGTGTTTGGTTACCTAGAAGCGTGAACCAGAAGCTAGTTGATGAGGTCATCGATCAGTATGATCGCGATTTTGCTTCTGGTGTTGATTTACTTGAGGTTGAAATTAATCTGTGAGGAAACTAGGTTGAAGAGATATGAATCCATGAAAATTCTAGAGATTCTTGGAATTAGTATCAATGCTAGAGATTTTCAGGTTTTAGGAGTTCTCCTCAAACTTCAGACTATGGAACAAAGGGGCTACACTGTAGATGAAATCCATATTCAAGTTAATACCAGGGATAAAAAGCAATTTTCAAAGGCGTGGATCTACAAATGCCTCTCGAACTTAGAGCAGGAAGGATTCGTTAATGTGAACCGTATTGATTCACCAAATACATACAGTACAGATCTCGATGTGTTGACTCATGCATTGGAAACAATAATTGATAGAACAGCATTAAACCTCAGAAAAGAAGAGGGGAATTTGTTAAAGGATATTTCAATTCTTGAAAACCTAGAGTCAGAAGGGGCTGCCCAATTTGTGCTAGAATTGATTACCGGAGAAACAAGAGAGAGGCATACTGGAGTAATAGAAGGGCTCCAGAATATTAGAAATGCAATTGTAAGAGAACTCTGCACAGATGTTGGTGAAGAAGATACACTCAGGATATATGATAAAGCGAACCTTCTCGATCTATATAAAATATCGAGTGGCCATGTAGAACACAAAATTGTTGAAGCTGCGCAGCAGGGAGTAAACGTTCACGTGATACTTGAACAATTGCCATTTGACAATGCATCAGATGATACAGAAATAGACTACTTCTTCAAAGGAGAAGGCGCAATTCTTGAGGAACCATTATCCAGCGGAAAACTGCTGGTTCGAGTCAAGGGAGAGGAGGAAGTTGGGTATCGAATGCTTAGTCTAAATCGGGAAAAGATGCTACTATTCTTGGCTGATGCACCGAAACCAGATACAGTTGCGCTGATAACTCGAGAGGCAAACTCCGTGATCATAGATAATGCAGTTGATTCCTTTGATGCAGCATGGCAAACTGCAACTGACATTACCAAGAAGTACATGGACAGATTTTAGTAATTTCGAGATGACTCATTGGTTGTCTCACGCAATCCAGTCCTTGTTATTAGATAGAGTAAGTGCAATATCATCGCATACTGCATCGAAATTATCGTACATGCCGTATTCCCCACCTGCCGCATATGGATGCCCACCGCCATTAAACAACTTTGCAGCGGCATTGCAGAGAACCCGTTCAGAGCCTCTTCGAAAACCGAGCATACCACCTTGACTTAGTGTAATCAGGAGGTCTGCGACCTTAAGCTCTTGTCCGTCATCCTTCAAGTTTTCCGGTTCAGAAAGAAAAGTTCCAATGTCGGTTGTTGTAACCCCACCAGGCATTTCGATGATACGCACTAAGAGATCATCAATAGTTATGTCATTATGCCCTGCAAGTGCTTTCTTCATTTTCTTGAGCCGTTCCTTTCTATAATGTTCAACCTTCTGGAATAGTAGAGGGTCTTTGAACCGTTTTGTAGAATCTGACCATACACCCTCTGGCCCTTCTTCAGCAAGAGATGTGAGTAATGGAAGAATTGCCTCTGTCAAATCTTCTCGTCTATCAAGAGCTCCAAATCGAATGACTGAGAGAGCATCAGTGAGTGCATTTGCAATCTCTAACTCCCTAAGATTGAAGTCAGTATCATGTGCTATCTTCGCTAACTCTTCCGAAATCTTGTCGCGAGGCATTAAAACCTTGAAAGCAATCTCAGCTGCACAAAAATCATGATTCACCTTGAGAATTGGCTTGTTACCAAGTGATAAGATTGTTTTTGCGGATCTATCAGACCATTGATGATGATCCAACCAAACGACTCTACAACCTTGTTCGATTGCACGACGAAGCCCTGCAGCAACATTGTCAAGTTCGGTTTCATCCATACCAAGATCAGTCACGATGATGAGAGTATTTCTATATGCTGCAACTTTTGCAAATACTTTGTCAAACCCACCATAATCGGTCAGAATAACATCATGCTTGAGGTTTTTTGACTTAGCATATCTCTTTACGATTGCAGCTGAATGAAGACCATCGACATCCTTGTCATGAGAGATTGATAGTACTGCAGTGATCTTTTTCGTGTTCGAAGTCGTTTTAGTAGACATAATGTCTCACTTTGGGAGATTACATCATCTCTTTTCATTGTTACCAAAGCGCAAATAGGACCTCGAAAATAATTTGAGGCACCATTTATGCTCTAGGTATAGGTGTACAATATGAGCAAAAAAGTCCACTCAAAGAAATTGATGAGTGGAAATCAGGCATTTGCTCGAGGTGCATTAGAAGCTGGTGTTGGATTTTGTACATCTTATCCAGGGACGCCATCTACTGAAATTACAGCCACATTGATAGAGATGGCAGAAGAGTTTGAGATCTATGTGGAATGGAGTGTAAATGAGAAAGTTGCTCTTGAGGCTGCAGCAGGAGCAAGTTGGGCGGGAATTCCCGCTATGTGCACAATGAAATCACTTGGATTGAATGTTGCCGCAGACTTTCTACTCAATCTTAACCTCTCAGGAAGTGGACCCGGAGGGCTTGTAATCGTAGTGTGTGATGATCCCAAAGGCCATAGCTCAAGCAACGAGCAGGATTCCAGATTCTATGCAAAAGCAGCATATATTCCATTATTGGAGCCTACGTCCTGTCAAGAAGCAAAGGACATCATGTTAATGGCATTTGATATCTCTCAACGTTACCAGATTCCTGTTCTGGTAAGGAGTACGACGCGATTGAGTCATTCATCTGGTGTAGTAGAATTAGGTAAAAGTTCCAAGAAGACTAAACGAGCAGAAGCAAAATTGTCTGAACGCCTTTTCAATGTACCATATCCACATTTGCGCCATCGAGAATTGGATTCCAAACTCAGGGCCATACATAGAGAACTAGAAGAATCCAATCTCAATTCAATTGAGATAAAGGATGGAGCTGATTCGTTAATTATTGCAAGTGGTGTTAGCTATAGGTATGGATTAGAGGCTATGGATATCCTTGGAATATCAAATGTCTCGATTGCCAAATTGGTTTCATCGTATCCCATCCCCCAGAAGACATTGTTTAGGTGGATTAAGAATAAAAAGCGGATAATTTTCTTGGAGGAAGTTGACCCATTCATTGAGGAGCAGGTATTAGCCCTCTATTCGGAGCTTGAATTCCATATCTCTGAACATGGCCCCACGGAATTCTATGGAAAACGAGATGGGTCAATACCATTCTATGGAGAACTGAACACGGATATTGCAATTGCTGGATTATCTAAAGCATTTGATATGATTCATGAGAGTATTATTGACCCTAAGAAAGAAGAGAGAGCAACAGCTAGGGAATTGCTAGTTTCCAGACCTCTGACATTCTGTGCGGGATGTACTCATCGTAATGTCTACTGGGTAATTAAGAAGTTAAGACAGCGCCTTAAAGATGACCTTGTTGTTGCAGGAGATATTGGATGTTATTCTCTAGGAGTCTTCTATGACGAAGCGATGAATACAATGCAGGCAATGGGATCGGGTATAGGCACTGCTACAGGTCTTGGACAATTAGGTCGGTTTGGCTTTGAGAAGAAGATTATTGCAGTGGCGGGAGATTCCACATTCTTCCACGCATGCATTCCGGGTCTAATTGAAGCAAGACACAAGAATGCTGATTTAACGTTCCTGATTCTTGATAATTCTACTACTGCAATGACTGGATTTCAGACACATCCGGGATTCTCAACTCCAGGATCCAATCAAACTCCAGTCAGCATTAAACGAATAATCGAAGCGATAGAACCAGACCATTTCGAAGAGGTCGATGCTACTGACATCGATGAAACCCTAGGAATATTACATAAAGTTGTGAACATTAAAGGATTCAAAGTGTTGCTTGTGAAGAGTATATGTAGACTTGAAAAGCAAGCGAACAATCAAGACCTTGGACCTCCAGTCTTTGTTGATAGATCCGAATGTGTCGGTGAGAAATGCCAAATTTGCGTTGCTGACTTCGCATGTCCTGCTCTTGAATGGGACCATGAGAATAATGTAGCTCGAGTTGTGAATCATACGTGTATAAGATGTGGAGCATGCATCATGGTGTGTCCGTATCATGCAATAAAGAGGATTGATCAAGATTGAGGAGCCCGTTCAACGTCATAATTGCAGGGGTTGGAGGACAAGGGAATCTTGTATGCGGAAGATCTCTTGCAATGGCGGCCATATCTCAAGGACTTAACCCAGTGTTAGGTGATACCTTCGGAGCTTCCCGCAGAGGAGGAGGTGTAGTGACACATCTTCGTATTGCTAAGAAAAATCTCGGGCCACTCATCCCAAAGGGACACCTAGACCTCATTCTTGGAATGGAACCAATGGAAGCTCTCCGAGCCGCAATTAATTTTGGAGGAGAGAACACAGTTGCTGTTTTCAGTAACCTACCTATTCTAAGTCCAGCTACACTATCAGGAAACGAAGTTTATCCTGAAATCACTAAGATAACGGAAGCACTGAAGACACTCTGCTCCAAGGTTCATGAATTTGATGCAAGGTCAATCATCCAGGAAACTGGAACTCATAGAGTCCTTAATGTATACATGCTAGGTGTGTTAGTTGGACTCGATATACTCCCACTAGAGGGAGATGCAATAAAAACCAGTATTGATACCTTAGTAGGAATGGATTCAATGAATCTTTCAGCGTTTCAATCAGGACAATCTGATGGGGAAGCACAACGAGAAGATATCTAATTATTTCTCAAGATTCTGTCTTGCATCCTTCCACATGAGTTCGGACAAGACTGTGAACATATCAGCGACTCCCTCACCGGTCTTGGCACTGCTCTCCATGTAGTAGAAACCTTGATCTTCAGCCCATTTCTTTGCTTCATCAGATGGTACTGCCCTGTCAGGAAGGTCAATCTTGTTGCCTACACACAACATAGGTACACGCATTGCAATTGACTCATCTGCTTCTTGGACCCATTTAACAAGTTCCTGAAATGACCTTCTTCTTGTGACGTCAAATACGAGAATGACACCTGCTGCTCCACTGTAGTACATCTTACGTACAGCCTTGAATCGCGCCTGACCTGCAACGTCCCACGCTTGTACTTTGATGCCAACTGCGTATGCTGACTCTGGTGGTGAAATGTGTGCAAGCTTGACTGCAAACTGCGAACCAATTGTCGTCTTGTAATCGGTTTCGAATTGACCTGTAGTATAACGATTAACCAGTGCAGTCTTTCCAACCGCACCCTCTCCGATGATCATGACTTTGAATAGGTAGCTGTAGCTGTCCAATTCAGCACCTGGACGAGGTGGTTTGGGAGTTCTGGCACGAATCTCCGTAATCAAATCGCTCTGGACTTCAACACCAGCAATCTCCATTGGTGGAGGTAGTTCTGGTTGAGTGGTTGCCGCCTCTGTAATTTCAGATTGTGCAACATCAACTGATGGAACTTCTACAGGTGTGTCATCAGGGGTTTCTGGAATCATAGATTCTGTTGCAGATTCAGTTCCTCCAAAGAGTTGATCAAGCAAGTCTTCTGCAGCTTTAAGAGACTCAGCAGAACCACTGCTTGTTGAGATGACGAATTTCTCACCAGATTCAACAGCACCAAAACCTGTGCCATCAACTTCAGGAAATGATTCGTCGTCTATTGTGACTGATTCATCAACATGTATCGTGACAGGTGGAGTAGCTGCAGGCGCTGCCTGAATCATGCCTTCATCAACCAGGATTGCAGTTTCAGGGGTTGTGACCTGCCTAACGATACCACGCTCATCCGTCCACATCAGAACAATTGGACGTACAATAACGGTACCTTGCTCACGGGGCATCAAATTGATATCAATTGCCTTTGTTTCATGAGGTCCAATATCAAAACGTATTTGCTGAGGGTCAACTTCAAGATTGTTCTTAGGGAACCAGTAGACCTTTCCTGTAATGCCTTGGACAGGGATGTCTGTTACATTCACTACAGTCAATCTACCACTCATTTCAGTACTACCATCATTAGGTGTTGTTACTTTGAATTTCGGAATAATGTGATACAATCCCTGCACAACTTGGAGAGGCTTTTCTGATACTCCGACAAGTACTTCTTTGAGATCATCACCACTTGCATCACCAACTGCAATTGAAAGAATCTTAGATCCAATATCTACCTCTGTAATCTTAGTTAGTTCAGCCATATACAAATTGTAGAATGCAATTTTGTAGTCAGATGTTGCAACAACTACTTCATCCATATGATCTGCATTTAGCTCCTCAATCCTAACAGAAAGAGCTTTGATGTTCTCAAGTTCTGAGAATAGTTCGAGCTTGCTTTCTTCATTCCTATACACACGTATTGAACCATCGTGCGTGACAATGGCTAGCTCCATCTTGCGGTCTCCAAGTATATCACCTGATGCGACAGAGATTACCGGGCTGGGCAATTGGAGAGCTTCTATTTGCTCTAGAGAACCATTTGATACCTTGAACACTCGAATTGAACCATCGCGATTTCCTGTGACAATCTCATCTATCTCATCGCCAATGACATCGCAAGTACCAATTGCAATTGGCATGTCTTCAAGTAGTCTTTGAGTGTACTCACTCATCTTGTTTTCTGGACTAAGTTGGAATACACGAAGTGTAGAATCACTTGCTCCAGCAAGAATCTCATTCTTACCATCTCCTGTTACATCAGTAACAACTACAGTAGTAACAAATCTATCAACAGCAGCAGCTGCAAGGAGTTCAAGTGTTCCACTCTCATTATAGCGATAGACTTGAACAGTTCCTGCATTTCCAGGAGATTCGCCAGGTCCAACACTGCGTCCAACTACCAATTCCATTTGACCGTCATTATTCGCATCGGCAATCTTAATGGAAAGAATCGCACCAGTCACATCATGCTGAGCAAGAAGTTGAGTCCCGCCATTAGAAATGTTGTAAAGACGGACTACACCATCACGACCTCCTGTACACATTTGGGAGGTACCAGAGCCAGTTACATCTCCTACTGCTATTGCGCTTGTACTAAGCTCGTCTGGAATATCAAACAAGATTCGTGGTGAAACCAAATTATTACAGCTCCATGCTCAAGGGAATTATCCGGCATCGCTTATAATATTGAATTGGAGGTATCTAAGTATTGCCGAATGTCATATCGAGTCTGTCATTGAGCCTTTTTTTACTTTGCTTGATGGTCCTCGAAATGCGCAATATCATTAAAGGCACAGTATATAACATCCTATATGTCGCTTCAGATTAGGTGTCAGAATTGACCAAGCTCTCGGTACGTAATATTTCAAAGGCGTATTCAAATGGCGAGAACGGTGAGAAATTGATACTTGATGACATCAGCTTTGATGTCAATGAGAGAGAATTTCTAAGTATATTAGGACCATCAGGTTGTGGAAAAACCACTCTTCTAAAAATTATTGCAGGCCTCTTGAAACCAGATACAGGTAGAATTCTGATTGATGGAAAAGAAGAAACACTTGGACATAATAGAGTTGCATTGATATTCCAACAAGAATCTCTCTTTCCTTGGCTTACTGTTAGAAAGAATATTGAGTTCGGACTTGAAATTCATGGGATAAAGGAAGGATTCAGACACCCTTTGGTGAACGAAATGATTTCTCTAGTTGGAATTGAGGGGCTTGAAGATCACTATCCACACGAGATATCAGGGGGCCAGGCAAGGAAGGTGGAGATGGCACGGAGTCTAGTAACAAGTCCTGATGTTCTTGCTTCAGATGAAGGTTTCTCAAATCTGGATGCGCAGACACGTAATCATATTCAGACAGAGTTTCTCAGGGTCTGGGAAAAAACAGGATCTACTATTCTATTTGTGACGCATAATGTCGATGAAGCAGTCTTTATGGCTGATAGAATCTTGGTCATGAGTAATGTACCTTCAAAGATTATTGCAGAATATGATATTGACCTCCCAAGACCACGTGTAAGAGCGAGTAGTGAGAGCCGAGAATTTCGGGCAAAGATTCTAGAAGTTCTCAAAGTAGAACAAGAAAAAGCCCTTCAGATTCGCTAGCTACACAGAAACTTCTTGGCGATATCGAAGTAGATATCTCTCAATCAGTAGGAAAAGGTAGCTGAATGTAAATCCAATAACACCAATAACTAGCATTGCAGATATAGTCTGCCCGACTAGACCAAGTTGTTCAGTTAATATCACAAGATAACCTAAACCCAACCCCCCACCAATCATCTCTGCTGCAACAAGACACATCCAACCGATACCAAAACCGATTCTCACTCCAGCAAAGATCTCTGGCGCTGCAGAGGGGAGTATGACTTTTGAGAGAACTTGAGTTTCTGATGCACCAAATGTACAAGCAACATCTAGGTGAACAGATTCTGTACGTTTGACACCTGCGGTTGTATTAAGTAATATCGGAAAGAAAGCACCGATCCAGATAATGAACACTTGAGCTCCATTAATATTCGAATGAAAAAGAAGTATTGAGATGGGAATCCAAGCAATGGGAGGAATGGGTCGCATCGCTTCAACAACTGGACCTAGAATTGCACCAGCAAGCTTGTATCGACCAATTGCAATTCCGAGAGGAACAGCAGTAAGAAAGGCTACAAAGAAACCAATCGCGACTCGATAAAGACTCATACTTGTATGAACGAGGAGAGTCTGTCCATCTGCATCTCCCTCAATAATCAATTCGATGAAAGATACTGCAACTCCATCCAAGCCAATCCTTGATTGTGTAGATATCATGGCAATAAGTTGCCAAATAAACAAGAGCACAGCTAGAGGTACGATCCCCTTGACCACGATATCCCGTAAGGAAGGAAATATCTGGGTTCTTTTAGAGGATCTTGGGACTGACTCCTTTGGATTATTAGCCATCGCTCTCAAGTGTTCCCAATCTTTAGCTTCTTTTGTGTCTGTCGCTTCTATTATGCCGCATTGAGATAGCTCGTATCGATGAAAGTATCAAGATATGTAGTCACTTGACTCTCCTCTAAGGTCACGAGGTCCTCAGAAATTAGAAAACGAAGGTATGCTTCGATACCAGGAACATTGACTGTATGATTGTACGTAATCCGATCGAATGCAGTAGAAACTGGGGGTTCATCGATTCCAAGCCAATCAACTGCAATTGATAATGCCTCTGCAGGGTGAGACAGAATCCATTCAGATGCTTGTACGTGAATGTCTATGACTTTCTGAACGATTTCAGGTTTCGCATTCAAGAAATTGTTATCCCCAGCAACCACACAACATGGATGTTGAGGCCAAATATCCCCTGAGAGCAGAAGAGGAACAGTGATCCCCGCATCTGCAGCCCATGCTGGAAATGGTTCCCATGCGATCTATGCTGGCGCGTCAGGGGTAAGTAAGTCAGCCATATCCTGAACTCGAGCAGCTTGCAGAGTTACATTATCAACAGTCAGGCCATACTGACTTAATGCAAGACGTAGCAGAAAATTCTGAACTGTCGAGGGACCTGGATGATAGATTGTCTTTCCTGCAAGATCTGTGACATTAGTAATATGACCAGCATCATACTCTGACTTGAGTACCTCAAGCGAAGAACCTTCTGAGTTTGCACCAGCGAGCACAGTTATACCAATATCCTGGTTAATACTCTTAACTAGAGCAGGTGCAGCTCCTAGATAACCCATATCTATCTGACCAGATAGAAATCCATCCATTTCATACGCACCATTCTGATATTGTAAAAGTTCAACCTTTAGACCAGCATCCTCAAACCATCCATTCACATATGCTACTCTAAGAGCAAGTTGATGGAGGTCCTGAGAAAGATATCCAATACGAACATCTGGAATGGTCGTTGGGTACCAGAATGCAATAACTGCTGCTGATGAAACGATAACAATGGCAACTACAAGAGCACCAGATTTCTTTCTATCCATCTAATGTGACTCCTCGTGTGAGCATTCTATAAACTTTGTATAAGAGGATTGGGATATGTGAATGAATAGAGAAGTTATTATGCCTTGATAGACCCTCTCTATATCATGTCGCTCCGAGATCGAATTCCAGACCAACTGAAACTATCAGACGCCTTGGTTTCAATCACATTAGAGGATGATGTGGGGGTCTTTGATACGGGGGATTATGTGTTAATCGAAGTGTCACCAAATGCAGGAAGAATCAATGTCCCTAAAATCGCACAGACTGTCAATACTCTCGTCAAGAGAGAAAAGAAAATGGTAGCAGTAAGAGGATATGGTTTCAAAGGTGTAGGATTAGGGGTTAGAATTGCACATGAAATCAAGAATCTAGAAACACGATTCGACTATTTAATGACATTTGATACCTTCGAAGCATCAGAAGGCGCAGATAAACAGACTATTACCAGTATTCAGATTGTGATTATGCCACCTACATAGTTCACACCTCTGGAGTATCCACAACATGGGGTCGAATATCAATCCTGCAAGAAAGAAAGTCCAGCGCAAAAGAATTAGCTCAAGTCTTTCAAAAATAGTGTTTCCTGAAGTTTGTCCTGTATGCATGGATGAAGCGGAGGACCTTGTGGCACTAACAATCATGGAATCACAAGATCGGTGGATAGAGAGTCGAAGCCTTGTTGGTGGATGGATGAAATCACAGAATAAGGTTGAAGTCGCCTTACAGGAATCAAGAGGAGGTATAACATTCTGGATTCCTGCTTGTTTGCAACATGGTTCAGATACAATAACAACACCAAGGAAGAAGATAATCGCTGCAATTGGATTTCTCCTTCTTATCTATCCGTTTATCTTCTATACTCTTGGAATTGCTACTGCTCTAGAATTCGACAGGCCTCTATCTGGGATGCTATTGTCATTAATATTAATCATCTGTCTGATTATTATTGATATCATGTACGGTTTCTATCCAAGAGCATTAGAAAGAAGTGTTAAGATTGAGAATATATCTAGAACTAAGGATAGAGTCATAATTATCTTGAAAAATGATGATTACAGAAATCAATTCCTTGAACAAAATGCTCTTCATGCTGAATTGCTGGAAAATATGAAAAGGGAAACCAACACTGAAATTGATGATGGAGGGAAATAGAATTCGGAAAACGGTTAGCCTTGTTGTAATTTCGCTGCTACTCTTTATACCCGGAATGGGTCTACTAGGACACCAAAGGCTTCCTCAAGAAATTCGAGGGACTGTTAGAGAGTTTACTTTGAGTCAATACACTACACACTCACCTATCTCGATAAATAATGATACGCAATTTCAGAATCAAGGTTTCTCGGGTTCTGGCACCTCAGAAGATCCATATCTAATTGAGAATGTCATTATCAATACAACATTTGTTAATCCAATTAATATTGTAAATACAAGAGCCTATTTCATTATTCGCGGATGTAAAATTCTAGCAGAAGATACAGGAATATATTTGTTCAATGTGAGCAATGGTGTGATCGAGGATTCTATATTTCAGGGGGGTATTGATGGTATTTATGCAGGTAATAGTACAAACATGAGAATAGATGACTGTGAATTTCTTCTTGCATATATTGGAATAGAAGGATATGGATTGTCTAACAGTACAATTCGAGATTCGAGGTTTCATCATAATGACTGGGGAATCTATTTGATGAGTACTAATGACACTCGAATTCAAGGTTGCACTGTTTACACTAATCTAAGAGGAATCCAACTCGATGAGGCTACGTATAACATAACAGTATTCTCAAATAGCCTCTGTTGGAACGGAAATCACTTAGGTGGATTCCTTCAAACTCCAGATAATGCACGTGATCAGTCATATAACAATACTTGGACCTCAAATCGTTGGAGTGATTATACTGGGGATGGGGCATACTTCTTACCAGGAGGGACAGGAAGACAAGACCTGTTTGCATCCAGGATGGTAGATATTGATTTTCCCGTAGTCTATGGTCTTGACGATATCAGGTATGATGAAGGCGCTGTCGGTAATTGGTTAAACTGGAATGCTACAGATCCTCTTCCTGCATATCTTAATGTATACATTGATGATGATTTGTTTGAGCTCCAAACTTGGACATCCGAAAACTACAGATTATTGGTGGATGGATTTCCATTAGGCTCACATAATATCACAATTCAATATATTGATGCTGCAGGTAATACAGGCATTGACCAAGTCTGGGTTTCGGTTATGATAAGTATCTTTGGTGGAGAAGGTACTGAGTATGTACTGTACGCATCCTTGGGAAGTATCTTGTGTATAACGATTCTACTCTTTGCCATCAAGCGAATGCGTTGAGGTGAATCCTTTTACTTAGCCGGAGAACTCCTTTCATAAATAGGAGATAGAAGAGTGCGAATACCGCAAGTGCTAGCTGTGATTCTTTGTATGCTCATTATTCCTATGTCATCATCATATCTCTACAGCTATACAATCCATATGCGACTAAATTCCAAAATTACTCAAACCTATATGGAACACGATTTCATTTCGATTCTTGGTAATGATGACTTTTTATCTCAAGCTGTAAATGAGGGATGGTCAGGGTCAGGAACAAGAGAGAATCCAATCATCATCGAGGGTTATAGAATTCAAATGTCGCGTCATCTATTCCGAGTAGTAAACACGGACCTGCACTTTATTTTCACTGATTGCTATCTCGATGGAATAGATGGAACCTGGTGTGGCCTCTATTTAGCAAATGTGACCAACGGAGTGATAAGAAATACAATTGTGCGAAATTCAGCAATCTCATTTCATATGGTCGAGATTTTCAATTGCACAATGATGAATAATGAACTCTATGAGAACTACAATGATGGTATCGTACTAGAACTCGCTTGTAAGGGGAACAATATCACTAACAATCTAATCTATGATAATGATGAGAATGGTATCCTACTAGATTTTGGATGTGAAAACAATCTTGTAGTGCATAATGAAATCTATGATAATGGAGGGAATGGTATCTATATCTGGCCTGACTCAGCAACATTATCAGCAAACAGGAATTGGATTAGAAATAACAATGTTAGTAGACATTCGGTAGGGATTAGTATTCAAGGACATGAGAACTACGTTTCAGGGAATACTATCATCAATTCCTATTCTGCAGGGATTCTGTGTGGAGGAGAACAAAATGCCATTATTAACAACACCATAAGAGATGGTCGTAGGGATGGTATCAGGCTCTATTCTTATGCGAACAACATTTTCGTTAGTTCCAATTCAATTCAGAATAACACAAATCGAGGGATTGTAATCAGTAGTACAAGTGATAATAACTCAGTAATTCGCAATGACCTGATCAAAAATAATGTTACATGTCAAATGTGGGATGATGGAGAGAACAATTTCTTTTCAGATAATTATTACAGCTCATGGAATGCTCCAGACGATAACAATGATGGAATTGTGGATATTCCTTATCCTATTGGAGGAGATGCTGCGAGTTTAGATATTTGTCCTTCAACTCTACCTAACTGTGTTATTCCAGTTTGGTACACACATAGCCTAGTTACTGGATCAACAATTGTTGAAATCTCTGAGGAAAACTATGACTTTGAAATTCGAATGCTTGCGTTAGTGATTATTGTTGCTTGCGGCATTGTAATACTTGGTTTGCGTAACCGACGCTTGCGATGAGTACACCCCATTGCTACAGTCTATAGTATATTATACCAAAATGGTAATTCTCAGGGATGTTCTAGTTACTACGGAGGTAAAGATAGAGTGGATACGGATGAAAACGGGTAAAACTAGAAAGTACGGACTAATTTTACTTCTTAGTTTCATACTAATTGCCACTGCAACAATTTCAGTGGGTAGCAGTGGTTTTGAATCAAAAGGAGAATCAAAGAATCTCACACTGACACAGACATATATCGACCATGGCGCGGTCCAGATTGATGGTGATGCAGAATTTCTAACAACTGCAGCAGATGAAGGATGGTCAGGTACAGGAACAGTAGAAGATCCCATTATTATTGAAGGATACAAATTCTATGCAACTCTTGTGCAACCTGTCCGCATTTGGAGAACTGATTTGCATTGGGTCTTTAGAAATAATATCGTGACCACTGATGGGATTATTTGTGGTCTATGGACAGATACCACAACTGGTGGACTAATCTTCAACAATACCTTTGATAGGTGCCATAGTGGAGTCGTCATCCAAGATGATGAAAATCTGATTGTTGAAGATAATGTGTTTGTAGGGAATACAGGGAATGGTGTAGATATTGTTAATACATTCACTAATGGGATAATTCGAAACAATGAATTTTATGATCTGGGTGGAGACGGAATTACTAGTGATGAGTCAATAGGTGTTGAAATCTATGGGAATTTCATTCATGACATAACCTATGATGGTATCGATGTTGCTGATGGACAAAACAATGTTATCAGAGATAATGTGATTCTCGATATAAGAACAGGAATCAGACTAGGTCGCTCTGCGAGTGATAATGAGATTTCGAATAATACAATTCAACGAGTCATCAATAATGGAATCAATTGCCTTGCAGATTCTAACACAATTGAGCACAATACCATTAGAGATGTCGGGATAAATGGAATCATATTTTCCGAATCAATGGGTGCATTTGCAGACAACAACATCGTGTCTGATAACATATTCATCAATTGCACAGATTATACTATTGAGATTTCTGAAGGTTGTACATCTAATGAGATAACCGATAACGATTTCTTTGAAACGAGTGCAGATTGCCATATTTGTGATGATGGAGAGGCAACTACAATCAATGGCAATTTCTTTGATATTTGGGCGGCTCCAGATGCTAATGAAGATGACATTGTAGACACACCCTATTCGCTTGATGGATCAGCAGGTAATGCTGATGCAGCTCCAGTTGCAGCTCCAATCAACGAACTCCCAAGTGACTATGAGTATGTGCCAATGACTGAAACCTCAACGGACATTGGAAATCTACCACTCATGGAAATCGCTATTGTTGGTGGTGCAAGTCTGGTCATCTGTTTTGTAATAATCATTTTCATCAGGAAGAGATAGTATTTCCATCAAGGAGGGGAACAATTCCCTCCTACCTGTATTTTATTTCAATGATGTACATGTAGGCGCATTACTGTGTCATGTTCTCTCACAAGAACTGGTTGAAATCCACGTTTCGTATACATACTACTAGGTCCCCTAAAGTGCCCTGCATCATTTCTTTCTGGTTCATTATGAGGGTAACCTTCAATCCACAATGCACCGCGTTCAGGAGCGTCAGCAATCACACGATCAAGTAGTGCTGACGCAAGTCCGTGTCTTCGATATGGCGGAGCAATTACAAAACAGGAGAGCCCAATTACTGATACTGACTCGGGACCATTCGGATCCACATCTTGAAAAAGCCCATAGTCACTTCGCAAGGAAGCGTTGACCCATCCTGCTGGTTTGCCATCAACATATGCCAGATACCCGTAAGTATCTCCTTTTGATAAGCGTTTGACCATGATTGAACGCGACTCACGCCATACTCGTTCTGGGTTCTCAGCTGTCGTAGGTATATGTGGCTCGAGACAATAACAGGATGCCCAATCAGGATTACCTGCGAAACCGTCATGATCGAAGAACTGTAGCCAATCATCTACGGAGTCTTCCGTGACAGGAGATATCGTGATTTCACCGATTTTCTCTTTCCTTTCTGTTTCGTCTGAAAGTCGCTCCACAGCCTCTGCGTAATTGCATGCATAATTTCGTATTGCTTGTTCCGGATACTCCCAACTATGAATCTCATGACCATGTGTTACAAAAATGTCAGCAAGTACCTCTAGACTATCTGCTTCAATCAATTCTTCACATGCAAAGCATTTGACCTTCATTGATGATTCCCCACTGCTCATCTCTCTAAACTGGACTATCATACAATTGGCCAAATAGTTTGAGGTAGATTCGAACAATTTCTAATGGTCAGGCCAGTAAATACATAAGCACCCTACTTCGCGCCTGCTCCTGAAGCTTCTCCCTATAGGTGAGATATTAATGACGCTGGACTTTTCAAAAGGCATCACAGAGTTCCGGTGGCACGGAAGAGGCGGCCAAGGAGTCGTGACCTCGAACCAGATGCTTGGTAAAGCAGCACTGGCAGAGGGTAACTACATCCAAGCTTTTCCGGAGTTTGGACCGGAGCGAACAGGAGCCCCAGTAAGGGCATTCCTGAGAATTAGTAAGAAGCCCATTCAAGTCTATGCTCAGGTTTACGCACCAGATGTGGTGGTCTGTATTGATCCAACACTTCTGGATGTAGTCAACCCAGCCGAGGGTCTCAAGCCCGAAGGTACACTAGTTGTTAACACTGTCAAGGAACCTGCTGATATCAGAAAGAAATTTGGTTTTGACACTGGTAAGGTCGTAACAGTAGATGCAAGTAAGATCGCCATGGAGGTTATGGGTAGACCCTTCTACAACATGCCAACAATGGCGGCAGCAGTGAAGTTCACAGGCATCGTCGAAGCTGATACTGTGATCAACGAAGTACTCGAACGCTACCCAGGTAAGGTGGGAGACCTGAACAAGACTGCGATGGAGCGAGCAATGACGGAGGCTAAGCAAGGATGAGCGAGAAATATGACGAGATTCCCATTGCAGGTAATATCATTGAGCCAGGCAATGCGAAGAAATACTTGACAGGTGGATGGCGAGCAAAGAAGCCAATCATCAACAAGGATGACTGCCTCTGGATTAAGAACGGTACGTGTGGGCTCTGTTGGATATACTGCCCCGATAATGCTGTACGACTAATCGAAAAGGATGGTAATTATTCATACGAGTTTGATTATGATTATTGCAAGGGTTGCGGCATCTGTGCAAATGAGTGCCCAGCCAACTGCATTCAAATGGAGGATGAATAAGATGACCAGTGTTGAACGAGTTCCCCAAGATAAGATAACAATCGAGGGACTGACCGGTGACGCTGCCATCGCACAAGCTCTCAAGCAATGTGACCTAGATGTTCTTGCAGCATATCCAATCACTCCTCAGACCATCATTGTTGAGGACTTCCAGAAGTTCGCAGCAAATGGCGAGGTCAACACTGCCGTCATTCCAGTTGAGTCTGAACATAGCGCAATGTCGGCATGTGTAGGTGCATCGGCAGTTGGCGGAAGGGTTGCCACTGCTTCAGCATCAGCAGGACTTGCACTGATGTGGGAGATTCTCTACTGTGCAGCAAGCATGAGAATGCCCATTGTTTTCACAGTCGCAAATCGTGCACTTTCTGGTCCAATTAATATTCACAACGACTGGAGTGACACCTACGGTGCTCGTGACAGTGGATTCATACAGATCTACTGCCAGAGCGGACAGGAGGCATATGACACAACCATCATGGCATTCAAGATTGCAGAGGACCATGGAATCCTCCTTCCAATCATCGTAGCCATTGACGGGTTCATTCTTAGCCACAATGTCGAACGTGTCGAAATGCTACCAACAGAAGCAATACAGGATTTCCTCGGAAAGAGGAAACCATTCATCGCACTGGACCCTTCAAAGCCTATAACCATGGGGCCACTTGCTCTTACAGACTACTATTATGAGTTCAAGCAGCAACAAGTCGATGCAATGGAAGCTGTTCCTGAGGTGTTCAAGAAGGTTGAAGCAGAGTTCGAGAAGATGACTGGACGGAAATACGGGATGTTCGAGTCCTATGAGACCGAAGATGCTGATATCATTCTCTTCACACACAGTACTCCTGGAGGTACCTCCAAGGCAGTCGTCGACGCGCTACGCGAACAAGGCGAGAAGGTAGGAGTCCTGCGACTCAGGATGTTCCGACCATTCCCAGCTAAGGAGATCGCTGAGGCAGTGAAGCATGCAAAGGCTGTTGCTGTCTTTGAGAAATGCATTTCATTTGGAGCTCCATCCAATCCACTCGCGATGGAAGTCAGGACCGCACTATATGACGTGGAGAAGCGACCTATGATCACTGACTTCGTCATCGGGCTTGGAGGACGAGATGTTCCACCCACGACCATTGTAGAGGGATATGAGAAGACCAAGAAGTACCTAGAACAAGGGAAAGCTCCTTTCTTTGAAACACTGGGGGTGCGCAAATAATGGTGGAATACGAGAAACCGGCTCTTTCAATCAAGGATATGCTAAAACGTGAACCTATTCTCTCATCAGGTCACAGAATGTGTGCAGGTTGTGCTGCGCCAACTGTTGTGAAATTGATGGGTATGGCTCTAAGAGGTCCGACTGTAGTCTGTGAGGCTACAGGCTGTCTAGAGGTTGCGACAACTATCTATCCGTACACAGCTTGGGAGATTCCTTGGATCCATGTGGCCTTTGAGAATGCATCTGCAGTTGCATCAGGAGCAGCTGAGGCTATGAAAATCATGCATAGTAAGGGCACCTATGAACATGAGCACGTAGATGTCATAGCTATTGGTGGAGACGGTGGTACATTCGATATTGGCTTTGGTTCATTGAGTGGGATGCTTGAGCGTGGCCACGACATCGTGTACATGGTTTACGACAATGGTGCATACCAGAACACTGGAATTCAGAGGTCTGGTGGAACGTTTGAAGGACAGGAAACGACCACTTCATGGGCAGGCAAGGTTGAGCCGGGTAAGAGGCAGCGCAAGAAGCCCCTTTCTGAGATCGTTGCAGCTCACAAGATACCCTACGTCGCAACCGTGACACCAGGTTATCAGCGCGATTTCGTTACTAAGTTCAGAAAAGCCCTTGAAGTCGACGGACCAGCATTCATCCATGCTTTCTCCCCATGTCCGCGAGGCTGGAGATCGGAAACTGGCAAGAGTATAGAGCTTTCAAAGCTCGCAGTCGATGTCGGTATTCATCCACTCTACGAGGTCATCGATGGAGAGGAGTATATCATGTCTGGCCCTAGTAAGCGTCTGAAGGAACTCACTCCGATGGAAGAATACTGGAAGACACAGGGTCAATTCAAGCACCTCTTCAAGCCACAGTGGGAAGACTTCAGACATAAGATTCAGGAAGATGTCAACCACGATTGGGAACTCTTGAAGAAGAAGTGTGGTGTTGAGTAAGTCTAGTATACTGGGGCTCCTGCTCCAGTCCTCTTTTCTTTTTCAATCCGAAATACCTAGAATAACTACATCACTTCTACTAAGAGCGTCGCATTCGTATTCCGACAATTACAATGACAATCAGCACTGGTACTGCAATCCCTACAGCTAGCAACTCAATGGGAATCATTCCATCAGTAGTAGTGTCGGTGGTTGTGTCCGCAGTGGCAGTTGTAGTTGTGGTTGTGGTTTCATTTGGTTGGAAATCTACAGTATCACTCACCACTACGTTATCGATGCCTTCACCGATAGTCCCGAAAATAACCATGAAACCTTCAGGTGTAGATGTAGGTGGAAATGCATACTCATTGTGAATACGATGTATACCATTGATGAATATGTCAAACACAAATGGTTCTGATACTGTGATATCCATATGATGCCAAGTTCCTCTGAGATCAATTGGAGCTGACCAAGTTCCTCTTACATCGCCTGGCCACTGTACAAATCTATAGAAAGTGATTAGCCCAGGTTCGAAGTCAATGTTGTAGGATGTGGTGTCATCACTCCAGAAGATTACTCTCATACCACTAAAATAGACACTGTCGTTGTATTCACCTAATAGATAAAAATCAAAGCTCCATGTTCCGCGAGTCACATTGTTCAAATAGCGAATTACAGGTCTGCTAGATAGAGGTGTAGTGTCATCAGTACTCTCAAGATAGCCATTTGAGGCACTGAAGGAATCTGGGCTACCAGTTGTCCAACCGTCCAAGTTGCCATCGTCAAAATTGTCAGACCATACTGTGCCTGCCAGTACAGGTATAGGTGATATGGCTAACATAAAGAGATTGAAGATCGCAACAAGTCCTATACACATAAAAAGAGGTCTTCTTTTCATCTATTCTCCCTCAATCCTGTTGATTTAAAATGGCACATTATATTAGTGACCTTTTATATAAAATTTTGTTAATTAATTAATAATCTATTTTTCATTCCTTCATAGAATCATTCTGAGGGGAATATGGGTAAATGAATATCTACGCATTGATAGTGCTGAATAAAAACAAAAGAACTGGAGTCACTCCGCTCCAGTCCCTCTGATTTCTTTTACTGATTCTTTCTAATCCTGAGAAGAATAACGACAACTACAATGACCGCAGGGATAGCCAAGAGAATGATATAGATTGACATATCCGGAGTTACCGTATCAGTTGATTTTACAATCTGAAGAATCTCCAGTCCATCTTCTCCATCTGCGAGATAGATCAGGTCGTCCACTATCTTTATTCCAAAAGCGCTTCCCCCGCGATTATAGTTTAGCGTTTCAGTTAGATTGGAAAGATCAGTACTATCAATGAACTCTATCCCATCGGCACCATCAGCTACAACTATGTATTCATCATAGAACTCAACATCTATTGCATTTCCTCCATCGTCGTAACTACCAATTTCCACAATGGCAAGAGGGTCACTGATATCAAAGATTTTCACCCCACCGTAAGAACACATTGCATATGCTATGTTTTCGATGAAATCAATTGTAAAAATCTCCCCATGAATTGTATATTCTGCGATTTCATTGATGTCAGACAAATCAGATATGTTGAGAATCTTTAGTTTCGATTCAGTTGCAGAAATAAAATCCGAAACATATGCTAAATCATCTAGAATCTCAATATTGAACACATTATTGAGGGCGGAGTATTTTGTGATTTCAACTGGGTTGAGAGGATCAGAGATATTCACAATCTCAAGTCCATCCTCAAAATCAACCAGGAACGCGACATCTCCATGGAGAGCCAACGAGCCAACTTCGCCTCCATCGTGAAATCTACCAATTTGTGTTGGATTTTCCAAATCGGAAACGTCTAGAATCTTAAATCCATCTGTATAATCAGCAAGATAGGCTACATTCCCATCAACTTGAAAGCCATGGATATGATCTATACCTTCATCAAACCGACTCAATTCTATTGGATATTCAGGGTTTGAAACATTGATGATCACAAATCCACCTTCGGAATCGGAAAGAAAAACAACATCATCTTGAACATGTAAACTTGCAGCCCAACCATCGGTATCTAGATTTCCGATATCTCTAATTTCTAGTGGCACAAAAGATTGAGCAGAGGGAAAAGACATATTGCTGGCATTCATCCAAATTGCGAGAAATAAGAAAACTATGACTAGAACTGGCGACTTTTTCATTTGCATTCACTTGTACTAAGTATCTCCGTGATGTCAGTTTCCGTACCACGAACCTTACTTCTGGACAATTCGGCATCAATTCAATGAATAAGAATGCATATTGACGCAATGAAAGAGTAACTAAATCAAATTAGTAGGTTATTGTTTATTTTTCATAACATTTTGAGCAGCATGCCAGCCTGTAAGGATTGCAGTAGGTAAACCTGCTGGACTGTAAGCCCATTGTCCTGCTTGGTATACATCTGGAATTGGTGTCTTAACTGAGCTAGGCATCTTTCGGAGTTCATGAACAACAGGAACAGGAGATAGATACGACCATCCTACAATACCTCCTTCCGAAGTTCCTACTGCAGATTCAATACTGAGGGGAGTTGAAGATGATTGAGAGATCACTTTGTCTTTCAGACCCGGATAGATGGAATTTGAAAGAGTATCCAGAATTCGGTTTTCAACCTCTGTTCGGAATTCTTCATACCAACCAGCATCTCTGACTTTCTTAATTAGATCATACTCGAATAGCGTGCTTATCGCCAAACCCGTCTTGCCTTCCGGCGTCAATTTAGGGTTTCTAAGTGCAGGGATTGAAATCTCATAGGTCGTTAATTGACAGTATTCATCCAACCACTGGATAATTTCGTCCTTTGATAGAGTATCAAAATTATCAATCAAAGAATCAAGCTTAGACCAATGTACTTCGCCCAAGCCTTCTTTTACGGGTGTATAGAAGAAGTGTCCCTTTGAAATGGAGCTAAAATCTTCCATGGGCATATCTACACCGACAAATATTGAATAAACAGAATCACAACCACGGCTTGAAAGTATCTGCTTTTTCTTCTCGAGAATATCACGAGTGGCTTCTTCCTGCAAGCCTTCAATGTCTAATAGTCGATACAGTGTTTTCAAATCAGCGCTCCAAATGAGAGAATCGTATGAGTAGGTGTTACCATCCTTATCTTTCAACTTTTTTTCTGAGAGGTTAACTTCAGTAATCTCAGTGTCATTCTGGATCTTTCCATCCAATTCCAAAATTTTTTGGGCCATTGCCCTTGGTAACTCGCCAGTCCCTCCGCTTGGATACATGTAATCAGTGTACACGTAGAAGTAACCCAGGGCGAAAGACATTGGAGTCTTTTTGAAGAAATGCTGGGTGATGATATCAATTAGGGATTGATTTGAACTCAAATTTTTTAGATACGATTCAACAGGTTCATTATTTTTACTCATTCTACGGAGGGCAAATATGAACTTACTAAACCAAGGAAGGAGTTCTTTAAACACATATCCTGCACTCATCTCCCTGAAATAGGGGTTATCGATCCCATATAGAATCGCCATGTCTTTCATTATTCTCTCAATTCTCGAGATGATTTGGTCGATATCACCAACACTCTCAGGATACAATTTCTCTAGCAATTGCTGATAGTCATCCAAACCAGTTTCCTTTGTAAGATGGATAATGTCATTCTCAATCCCTATTGATACGGGACTTTCAAGCAACTCAAGATCTATTCCAAGCTCCCTCAGCATGGGTCGAATTATTCCTGCATTAAGGATTGATCTTGCACCTGCATCAAATGTGAATCCATCTTTCTGAAATGAATAAAGAAGTCCACCGCATTCTTTGTTCTTCTCTAGCAGAAGGACATCATGTCCGGATCTTGCTAAATACGCGGCAGCAGTCAATCCTGACATGCCCCCGCCGATAACAATCGTTCGATGTTTTTCGTTGTTCATTGGAGACCCACCAATTCTATTGAGATTGGCCAGAGTTCCTCGGCTACTTCCCGATCTAATGCTGGAGGTGC
The DNA here is from genome assembly GCA_016841005.1 of Candidatus Thorarchaeota archaeon. Next base: position 26,951 of record JAEORG010000055.1, read on the forward strand.
AGGTTCCGACTCTTTCGTGAGATTGAAGAACTTCCCACTTACGCCCTCAAGTTCCTTTGATACTCCGAGATAATATAATGCAGTTGCAGATATTTGTGGGTCTTTAGCAGAACGATTGATCAAGTTTTTCTTGTACCAAAGATAGATTCGACCATTTTGTGAACCACTATTGGTTTTGACATTTCCTGGGTGCATGGCATTGATGGTAACACCACTACCCTCGAAATATTCTGCGAATTTTATCATCGAAAGAAGTTGTGCTGTTTTTGCCACACCATAACTTCCTAGACCAGAGTGGCGGCGATTTTCATACTTTAGATCATGGAGCCCTATTCCCCAAACAGCAAAGCGATGACCTTCCGAATTGACAAAGATGATGCGCGCTTTACCTTGCGCCTTTAATTTATCCTTAAGGATGTAATTAAGAGCGAAAGATGAAAGATAGTCTACTTGAAACACGAGCTCATTATCATCTTCCGTAATTATCTTGGCTGTTGAATATAAACCAGCATTGTGGATAATAACATCGATATCTAGGTCGGAATCTAATATTTCCTGTCCAACTTTACGTACTTCAGATAATCGTGAGAAATCTGCAATCTTATAATCACATGCAACTTGAAATTCTTGGCGAATCTCTTCACATAGAGATATTGACTTTTCTTCATTTCGATTAATGAGGAGAAGGTTCGCACCATGCGAAGCATATTCTCTTGCAGTCATGTATCCTATTCCTGATGTTGCTCCTGTGATAACAACCAAACGTCCTTTGAAATCATCGGCACATTCCTTTAGATCTCCACTTCCGCCTCGTATCATTGCCATGATATTGGACCATTTGTATTGTCGCCAATATTTTCTCTTACTCATAGGAACTACCTCGTAACTTCTAGTGACTCTTTCCGATGTTCTGCACAAATGCAACTATGTTGGCCATTTGTATTGGCTCAGATACATCTGCACAGGGTTCATCGAGTAAATTTCTCCATACGTAGTAGAAAATTTTAGTCAAATCATTCTTTATTTAATATTACTAAATGACCAAAAAATTAACTATAGATATCCTTGGTCATTATTTACAATCTTCTGAGTGACCTGTAATAATAGAGGTCCAGCAATAAAAGAAAGAAACCCTGTATGATCACTCCTATACCATTGCCAACCATGTATGGATCTTGAAACAGGAACACGATGATAATAAGTCCAACAACTTGATAGATAATGTCCATACCAATACTTCTGTAAACAGTATTAGCAATTTTTTCAGCTGATTCTTCTTTCTGTTTTACAATAATGTAGTAGGCTATAAAGGAATCAATTAATCCCCAAATGAATGCCTGTAGACCAATTCCCCCATAGATAGTGCCTGGTAAACTAAAAATTAGGACAATCCCAACTATGACATTGGCGATGCTCCATGTTATCAACAGTTTTCCAATACGTTGTCTAAATATATCTAGATTCTTCATATTGGTCGTCTCATAGTGGGTCTATGTAACCATGACTCATAAATCAGTCGGAGAGAACTGAATAATGTAACGAATTCTTACGATTAGATATGCTGAAATATTGGTAAACTTCCGGCAACCCACAAAAACTTGGGAACCTTTCTGAGGAAGAATGAAAATGGGTACACTAGAGATAATCATAGGTGTTGGTATCACATTTCTTCTTTTCAGAATCTGGATAGTCGAGGTCAAACTTGTTGATGAGTTGGAGTTCCGACGACGATATTTTAGTCGTTTCTTTGCATACTATACAGCCTTAGCACTTGCATGCGGCCTTCTGTTCTTTCCATTCAATATTATGGTGATGCTTGCATTTCCAATCTTGGTTGTGACATCAATTTGGGACATCAATTTCTATAGAAGGTTTAACTCACAACCCTATTGGAAAAAGAATAAGCGCTGGCTTATAGTAGAACGTGTAACACTACATCCACCTGTGGTTCTGGTTGCTATCTACATGATTATTGTTGGTGCAGGGAATTTCATCGAAGCACCAAATCTCTTGCTGATGGCCATGAGTGTTGTCATTCTTTTCATTCCGTTCTTCCTTCTAGATGAGAGGTGGACGAAACGATACAAATGGCCCGAGGCGCTAATTGTGATTGGACTCATGTTGGCTTCAGGCATTTCACTACTTATTGCTGAAGCAATCCTATGGGGTGTTCCGATTTGGTGATAGAGTGTGAAAACTCTTTCAAGTCATTTTGGAGTTATGTTAAAGGATCGCGTCTACTCAAGGCAGGACTTGTTTTCAGTCTAATTTACTACTTGGTTGTTTTGTCGTTGTTTGTCGTCTTATTGATTCTGAACTTGTTAGAGGATACTGTCTATACAGTGGATTTTCAGGTTTTTTACGAAGCTGGATCTATGTTTCTCTCTTCACCGGGTGATATTTACAAAGTTGCACCTAATGATTTACCTTATAGATACTTCCCATTGTTTGCTGCAGGTATAGCTATTTTCACCTTGATGCCATTATATCTCCTATACTTGGTCAATATCACATTCATGATTGTGATAAACATCGGTATTGCATTTCTTGTCTATCGAGTCAGTCATCAATTAGGTGTAACAACCTCTACAAAGAACTTCGAGAAAACGTTAGCAATTGTAATCATATCACCTCCACATATTATCAACCTCATTTTTGGTCAGATGACGCATCTAGCAATTTTTCTGGCACTCGCTGCATTATACCTACTTCAAATGAAAGAAAATGAAAAAATCTCCAAGTTCTTCTTGATTGGTATTCTAATTGGATTTGCAGCAACCATCAAACCATTCTTTCTTCTACTTCTTCCGTTCTTGATTCCAATATCAATTTCGGAGAGATATCATCCTCATATCCAACGAAGACAGTTTTGTGGAGTAACATTTGGATTTCTTAGCACCATGTTGCCAAACATCCTATACTTCATCATTTATCCAAATACAGTAAATGAATTTCTCTTGGTTAACTTTTCAGGAGGTCTATTATCTCATCACAGCACTAGTATCACCATGTTAATCATTGACCTCTTGCTCTTGACTGATAATCAACAATTTCTATTGATACTAATGGCAATCATTGGTGGATACATCTTTCTTAGAAGCTATATCGAATTTGTAAAAACTCCCTCTCATCAGAAGAACTATACTCGTCATTTCACCGATATGATGTTCTTGGTTCTCCTTGTGTATCCTGACTCTTGGTTTCTATTTCTCGCAGTCTTGTATGCATTTCTTGCACCATCTATGCTTGAGCTCTACAAAATGGAAGAGGAAAGGAAGAAACATACCCGAATGCTAAATCTGCTCTGGTCAGGTTCAAACAACATACTGGCGTTCTTTTCTCTTGGTATAGTTATTCATTACTTGATTCTTGGCCTTGATCCAATTAATCCAATTTGGATAGCAATCCTGTATGTTTTATTCCAGAAGGTAAATTCGCAATTGAAAGATCCAAAGAAACAGATTCAGGACTAGGTCCAATTGATTGCTATATGCATTATACTTATATAAATTAGATTGATATGAAATTCATGACTCAAGAGCATATTGAACGTGTTGAAAATCTTGAGAAGTATTGTAAGGCCGAGCCCGATAAGGCACCCTGTTGTGAACCCTACAATTTGCGAAAGGAAATTATCGATGGCTTTCGAGATTCATTTGCGAATGTAAGTCCTGAAATATTCACGGCTACTCTGAGAACTGGAATAGTCATGCTGTTACTAAGGCTAGAGTATGCTTGTGTATGTGAGTTTCAATATGCTCTAAACGAACCCCGGCAACCTCTGATGTCACATCATCTAAGAAAGATGAAAGAAGCAGGGTGGCTTAACAGTGAACGTAGAGGACGCTGGACATATTACACATTGAATCCAGAGAAGCGGTCCTCAATGATGGACCTCATGGAATTCCTAGGAGACGAATAACTGTGGCTGTAGCATTTATGGCAGCTTTGGAAGATGCCCCAGAGAGTTATGACACTGCGTTTGATGAAGTTTTAGAAGGACGCTCAAGCAAAATTCGAGACAGAATTCTTGAATTTGTCAAACCGGGAATGAAGGTCCTTGACCTTGGATGTGGACCAGGTTTACTGGCTATTGAAGCATCAAAAAGAGGTGCTTCAGTTCTTGGTATTGATGCAAGTCGAAACATGATAAACACCGCTAAGTCTAAGGTAACTAACATGGATAATCCACCTGAGTTTCAGACACAGGATATCCTGAAACTTGGAGAATTTGAAGACTATGAGATTACTCAGAGTAGAAAGGAAGAGGATTTTGATTCCAACATTATTCCTGAGGGCGAGTATGATCTCATTGTAAGTACGTTCTTACTCTCTGAATTAAAACCGCCTCAGAGACAGTTATTCATGCACATTGTACAAACCTTTCTGAAGCATGGTGGGATATTTGCGATAGCTGCAGAAACTCTTCCGAGGACATCCTCAGATAGGAAAGAATTTCACAAAAACAGGAATCTTGTAGAGAAGGAAGTTAGGAGAAGATTCCCTGATCCTATACTCAATCTTCAAAGACTCGCTGAAGACTCTGGCCTCATAGTAACAGATTGCGACCAATATGGCCCGGAGATAACTCTGATCCTTGGAAGAAAAGGTGAAACTCTACCTCAGAATGCATATCAAAATAGGTCATTACCTTACAAAGGCGTAAAGGCGAGATTAAGAATCTGGTATAATCACCTCACAGGAGGATGGAGAGGTATTCCAATCAAGACTGGCCTCTATAAGGCAGGAAATCCATCTTCAGATAGTCCAGTTTTAGTCACTGCAAATTACGAATTGACGTACTATACGGTCATGAGGGCGTTGGCAAAAGATGGTATTGATGCGTGGGTCCTAGTTTGTGATACAGCAGGAATCAATGTCTGGTGTGCTGCGAGAGGAATTCATTTCGATACTGAAGATGTTATTCAAATGGTCCGTTTGACAAGATTGGCAGAATTTGTCAATCATAGGGAGCTTATCTTACCCCAGTTGTCAGCTGCAGGGATGAATCCAACTGAAATCCGTGATAGAACTGGTTTCAGGGCGAGATATGGTCCTGTAAGAATTCATGATTTCTCCGAGTGGATGAAATTAAGCAAACCTCGTCCTAAACCCAGAGAGATGGCTAGCGTTACTTTCAATCTCAGAGAACGAATGGAACAGTCTGTAGCTCATATACCATTCCTGTATGCGGCTATTCTTGCTAAGCCAATAGCAATTATAATCGCATTGACTCTGATTGCAGGATTAGGAATTGGATTGCTTTTACCTGTACTTGCTTTCTCAGCTATGATAGAAGTTCTTGTTCTAATAGGCGAGTTCAATCTTGCGTTGTTTGGCAATGCATTCATGTTAGGCGTATTATTTCCGATACTACCGTCTAAGGGAAACTCGTTCTGGAGAAGAGGTCTTGGATTGGCTGCAATTACAATCCCATTTGCGATTATGATAATGATGCTATTACAGGTAGCATGGACAGTTCAAATAGTATGGATAGTCCTTCAATTTGTAATGGCGACGTCACTAACTATGGATTTCTCAGGTATGACATCAGTCAGTGATCCGAAGGTAATAAGAAGAGAATATCCCTATATGATAACGACCTTGAAGACAGGATTCCTCTTCATTATAATATTTAATCTCATAGTACTAATCATGGGTTGGTGAAGAAATGACAATCGTGATACAAGAAAAACGGATGGACCTTACTTACGACTCCACAAAGTGTAATCGATGTGGGTTATGTTTAGAGGTGTGCCCTTTCAATGTCTGGGAATTACCAGAAAATGGTCCAGCCATTATAGTGAGACCAGAGGATTGTACAAATTGCACTGCCTGTGCAAAGAATTGCCTTGGAAATGCGATTACAGTTGCAAACATGGGGTGTGGCTGTATTTGGAATGAAGCAGGGCGTAGAAAGACAAAGCGAGAGGACACAATCGTAGGAGCTGTAGATGAGGAAAAACAGGATTCCTCTGGATGTGGTTCATCCTGTTGTGGATAGGCTCTCTATGTTCGTCCAAAGAAAGTAAAACCGGTAGAAATTAAGGTGTAGCATCCCTGACAGAATGAACTCTCGGTGAATTCTATGAAAGGGATATTCTACGACCTGAAGCTTCGAAAAATCATTCTAAAGAAGATGGGAATTTGCAGAAAATATTCTATGATCAAGTATCGTGATGATTGGCCCATTCCTGACATCATCCACCAAAATCAGGTCAAAGTGAAGACTCGATTAGGTGGAATTTGTGGTGGAGACCTTCATCAAATAAACATCGTTATACCATATGCTGCAACAATTATTGCTAGAAAGGACAGCCCTTTTCAAATGGGACACGAGCTAATTGGAGAAGTAGTAGAAATTGGTGATGAAGTTCAGAAGATCAAATTGGGAGATTATGTCATATTTTCACCTATGGTCAAATGTGAGGCTTATGGATTCGAGCCATGTTCTAGCTGTAAAGAGGGCCACTACAGCACATGCCAAGCAAATGCAGGATTGGGTGATGGTTCAGAATTAGTGGAGAAATATGGTGGAGATAGGAGATTTGGAGGATTTAGTGGAGGAGGATTCAGTGAGTATTTTGTAGCTTATGAGAATCAATTAACACCAGTTTCAAAGGAAATTCCAGATGAAATATCTGTTCTCGGCGAACCACTTACAATAGGTATTCATGCTGCATTGAGAAGATTACCTACTGATGACGAAACAGCATTAGTAATCGGAGGGGGCATCATAGGTCTGATGACAATTTCTGCAATTCGTGAACTGAACTCAAAGTGTAGGATAATTTCACTAGTTAGATATCCGTTCCAAGCAACGATAGCTGAACAACTTGGAGCAGATGATATTATCATCGAACGTGAAACGGATGCAATTTATGATCAAGTAGCACAGTTGACTAAAGGCGAGCTTATTAAACCACTTAGAGGAAAACGGATACTCTATGGACGGGGAGGACCTGATGTTATCTACGATGCTGTAGGTACCGACTCATCCATAGATGACTCACTTCGACTGATTCGATGTAATGGGACCATCGTTCTCATCGGTATGGGTTATAGTATCACAAAGAAGACAGAGTGGGCGTTGCAGATCTATAAGGAGATAACTATTCTAGGTTCAATGAATAGCGGCTTAGAAGAATTCAATGGTGAAAAAATAGATGCTTTTGAGCTAGCAGCTCGATTCTTGGAGAGGCAACCATCTAGGTATGAAGGACTTGTGACTCATCAATTCAAGATTGAAGATTACAAAAAGGCATTTACCCTTGCAATGAACAAGAGCAAGGACAGGGCAATAAAAATTGCATTCTCGTTCTTGGAAAAGTAATAGAGGATTCTTAACTCAAATTAAATCAAGAGAGAGATGCTCTAAGAACTTGCGCAAGATCTTCCCGACTCCTTCTATATGCTGCAGCATCTTCAGGCTCTAGGAAATCTTCTACATCAGAGAGATTGTCCTGAATGTCAAGTAACTTGACCATCTTAGCTTCCTCAGGACCATTCAATAGCTGAGATTCATAGATTTGATTCCTGTTTGGAGTTCCACGAGCCGGTTTGGTGAGGGCAACCACCATGTCAGAAACGATTGGACCAAATTCGGTAGTGACTTCTTCGATAGAAATTGCTGTGTCTTCCACCACATCGTGAAGGACTGCAGCAATAATTGCTTCAGTTGTCATTCCTAGACTCAGTGCATGAAGCGCAACCCGTATCGGATGAGATACATACGGAATCCCATTAGACCTAAAGCTCCCGTCATGAGCATTCATTGCAAAGATAAAGCTGTGAGAGATTCGGTCGAGTTCTTCCTGAGCCAATTCACGTTCACTCATATGCCAAGAAAAACTGTGCGAGAACTTAAGGCTAAGTATGTGTAAACATATTCCGAGCCATTATGAAAATTATCGGAAATCCACGACCTTTGATAATGGCACATCGGGGTGATTCTGCAGCTGCTCCGGAGAATACGCTCTTGAGTCTTCAAAGAGCTGTTGAGATAGGTGTAGACTTTCTTGAGACTGATGTTCGATTGACAAAAGATGATGAGTTTGTTCTGTTCCACGATAATACTCTATTGCGAACGACAGGTGTTTCAGGTACCATACGCGATAAGACCTTGGATGAGCTAAAACAGATAGATTTTGGTAGAACCTTTACTCTCGATGAAGGAGTCACTTATCCTTTTCGTGATAAGGGACACACAGTATTGACATTGAAGGAGGCATTTGATGCATTTCCTGATATGTTCATAAACTTGGATATCAAAGACAAAAATCCGAATGCACCAGATCTCTTAGCAAAATTGATTGAAGAGAATGGAAGAGAAGAGTCTGTCGTGGTTGGATCTTTTCATGATGCACAAATTTACAAGTTTCGAAAAATCATGCCTAATGTCAAGACATCTGCCTGTCCTTCCGAAGTGACCAGGTTTGTCTTTGCATTGAAAATGCGAGTTTTACGTCTCTTCACAAGAGGGTGCCTCTACGAATCTTTCGAAGTCCCAATCAAATATGGTAGGATAAGAGTAGTAACAGATCGGTTTGTGAAAGCCGCTCATGATAGAAATATTGCAGTCCATGTGTGGACGATCAATGAGAAAGATGAGATGGAGGATCTAATTGACTTAGGAGTAGATGGAATATTCACGGACAATCCATCATTGCTTCGAAATATTCTAGTCGAACGCGGCCTGATTTAGATAACAATTGAATATTTCCTATGAGCTAAGCCGAAATAGCTTAATATGCGAAATGAGGGCACCCTCATTAGAAGTCTGCTCATTTGCGATATCAAATGATGATTTCAAGTAGACCAATGCGGAGTGCAAAAATAATGACCTGCCCGGAATATAATGCGGCTGAGAAGAAATGCGGTGTTGATGGTTTCAAGTTCTACGAAGGTATGAACAGGCCCTGCGAAACTCCTGGTATAAACAAGGACAAGTGTCCACGTTTTGCCATGCAGGGTTAAGACCAACAACTCGATTTATTCTTCCTATGGTGCAGCAATGCTGCACCGTTCTCGCTTTTCTTCTCTAATTAGTTTCTTCAGCAGATATGTGAAATCATAGAGTACATACTATTGCTGGACATAGCGATTGATCATTTTCTCAATATTTTTGAGTATTGTATTTTCACCAGCACTTTGAGATCCCCAACTGATGTTAAACAACCCTTCACCACCGCCACTACCTATAGCTGTCACTGTACAATCGCCAAAATCACCATTCGATTCAACGATAGTTGTAAGTGTTTGGGCTGAACTTGTACGAAATACATATTCCTCATGAACGAAGAGAGCTATGGTTTGCTGATCAGTTCTCCAAATTTTATGAATAACTTTTGAATAGTTACGCGACAGGTATTCTATAATCATCCCAGTATATTCACCTGGAACAGTAATCTGTTTCATTACGAGGTATACTCCTGAGATAGAGTAAGTTTGAAAGAATATAGACTCTTCCAATAATGTAACAAGGACCCATGAAAAGAAGCAACTGGGACTGATTCACAGTCCCACTCAGATTTTTTTGAGGGCACATTACGACCTTGTGTATTTTTCAAGGAGACTTTTGGTCACAACATGAAAAAGCTCGTGAACTCCATCACCAGTTTTTGCCGATACTTCGACACAGGGAGCATTGAATTCAGATGCAAAAACTCTCGCTTCTTCAAGCGATACACCTGAACCTTCTTCTCGTTCATCAATCTTGTTTCCCACAAAGATTAGTTCACATTCAGGTGCATTCTCTTTTAGCTTTGAAATCCACTCTCTAAGACGCTCGAGTGTAAAGAACCTAGTTGCATCATAACACGCAAGAGCCATCTTTGATCCTCGATAGTACTCTGAAACCACATCTCGGAATCGTGGCTGGCCCCCTAGGTCCCACAACATCAGGGTCGCATTCTCCCCTTCGACTTCAACCTTCTTTGTTGCGAGATTTACACCTATTGTAATCTTCATGTCTTCGTCAAAACGGTTCTCAGTGTATCTGACAGTGATGCTTGTCTTTCCCACACCACCTTCTCCAATGAGTACAGTCTTGAATATCGGAGGCCTTGTAGACATAGTAAATTTTACTCTCCTGTTGTCTTTAGTAGTTTATCTGCATATCCTGTAACAGCCATCCACCATGCAAAGAATGCAATAAAGAGGAATGAACTATTGATAAATGTCACAAGAACGCCAACAGACACTGCTATTAGAAAGAAGATGACTCCAATGCCTAAGAAGAGTGCTCTACTTCTTCCAGGAGCATCCGCCTTTCTCATTCTCCACCAGAGGAGTAGGAATAGTCCTAGAGGAATAATATTCTGTAAGACCTCTGTAATGATTAGCATAATCTGAAATCCTGGAATAGCCAGAATGGATGTCGGGTATGAAAATGCCAAGAGAATGAGAAGGGGTAGTGCAATAATTACAGGAAGTAATGCTGCTCGTTTCCATTCTAAGGCGTAGAACGCACTGAGGTTAAACACAATTAGCACTAATACCGACGAGATCTGAAGAGCATATGCCCAGTTTAGACCAAATACGAACCCGGCATTATACATTGCCACCATTCCATATACTACTCCTACGGTAAAGAAGTAAACACCCATCATCATTGTTGTTGGATTTCTACTCTTCTGCCATCTTGTGAGAGTATAGGTTCCTGTACCAGCTCCAAGAGCAGCTCCACTACCTATCATAGCTAAAGAGTAGAACACTTCAAGATCACCAGTCGCACCTGATGCGTGCAAGTAGCTAAGGAATGCTCCCAGAATAGTTATACCAAAAGTGTATCCAAATACTTCGAATCCAAACCCAATATCTGCCTTATAGAATGCAATTATCGCAAGTGCTGGACCTAAAATTCGAGCTGTGATAATAACAGAAATGATAGCAGAATTTGTTGTTATTGCGGTTAATGGAAATAACAGAAAGGTTATACTAATCAAGAATAATGCCAAGCTCGTTGTCCGTTTTGTGCGATATGCTAAGTATGCAAATAGTCCTATTGGGAGTATATACAGTGCAAGTGTAAATGGCCCAATGAATGCTTGCGGGCTCATTGTTACCCCCATAAATGGAAACATCAATGCAACGACAAAATTGAGAACCATTAGAACAATTGGGATTGGATAATAGCGTTGCCAACCTAAAATCATCAGTGCTGCAATCGTCAATAAAGCAGGTGCAACAATTGCTGCTTGATAGTATGTGAGAAGTGGATCCATGGGCATCATATCTGCATTCAGATAATTCAACAATGAAGCAAAACCAAGGAGAAAAACACCAACAGCTGATATGAAGAGTGGTCTACCTAGATGTTTATCTTCGGGTGGTAATTCCTCTACTCTACGCTTTGTATAGCGATACAAAATTATTGCCGCTATCCATAGAAGAACTGCTACTATTAACTCTGAAGCGTACCGTGCGTCAATATTAAACTGCATTCTTTGTCACCTCTATAGCATCTTGGATGCCCAATCACTGGCCCGGTCTCTACCACTTGAAGGATCTTCAGCTGCATCCCTCAGTAACTCAACGGTATCATCTGTAATTATATCGGTAACTAATCCATCGAGTACTTTCGCTACTCTGGCATTTGCAGCAACGGTACCTTGGTCATCATCATCGTGAATAGTGACTAAGAATACACTACCGCATTTTGAAATCAACATTCTATAATCCTCCAGACTAAGTTCACTCACTTCCTTTCCTGATACCTTTTGGCTGTACATCTGAATCGCTGACAAAAAGCCTCCAAACAATGCATCATCCATATCGAAGGTCCCACGGTTGATAGCTGCTAAAGTTTCACCAGCTTCATTTACTACGTATATACTGTGAATCAAATCTTACACTCCTAGAAATTATCCATCCATTTCTGGGCTTTATCTACTGAACTTTCGTCCTTTGATTCATTGATTCCTTCACCTGCAGCTTCTACATCGCGAATGGTAAAGTTTCTGTCAACGAACAAGACAACTGAATGATTATTCGTACATCGAGTGGTTACTAGTACTGGAACTCGCTTGGCATTAGCAATTGAATCTTCATCAACTACTACATCCTTGATCATTCCATCACATTTTGGACAAGGAACTATGCTCAAGGGTCTATTTCCCATACATTCACCACATAATCGGTTTAAGGTCCCGTGCCATCATCAATTCACATAGAATTGATTCAGCATGAGCATTCATAACCCGATAATATGATATATTAAGAATTCTATAATGTATTAAATCATTTTCTGAGAAAATCGCAAGATAATTCCTACTAAATAGGCCAGGCTGGATGATTAAATTGCGAGATTCATAATAATAAGATGGGTAAGAGTTATCAAGAAGGCACATTCCGAAGCGAGTAAGATGGTGAGATAAAATGGTGAAAGCCTACGTCTTAATCAAAACTGAGAATGGAGTGGAGAACCAAGTCCTTAGACAAATACTCGACCTTTCAGTCACTGAAGAAGCACATCTGACATTTGGCCCATATGATATCATTGCAGAGGTCAAAGGTAGGGATATGGAATCTCTTGTTGAGATTATCACCATGAAAATTCGTCCGATCAAAGGTATAAAAGAAACACAATCACTGATGGCTATCGATGTTGAGATAGACATGTCTTCAACAAGCCTTGCAAGTTAGTGTGCGCATGTACAGAGTCTATCTAAAATTTAGTTAAATGTGAGTTGTAGGTGTTCTTCTAATATTGGGACTTAATTAAAGGAGGCAAGTACAATTCCAAAACCTCACTCTCGAAAACCATTCGTAATTATGCTGAAAGATGATAGTGGAGAACTGTCTCATATCAAACTTGATCCGAGTCACATCAATAGTGATGAAGCAATTATTGTTCTTGATGAGTATAATGATACATGTTGGGTGTGGATTGGTAGAAATGTCAACATGCCTACAAGAATGCACGCTCTTAGATTGAGCAAGAGTGTTCAAAAAGCAGGCTATACTCTGAATGTGACAACAATCGGAATGTCGACAACTCATATCATTGAAATGATGGAGAAAGACGATAGCGATCCTGAAGTAGCTTCAAACATTGTTCGTTTCAGAGATACGATGAATAAGAAATGGAACTTTGATGATGGAGTTCTTGCTTATGACCCCTCAGAAGCTGCAGCCTATGCTGCGAAACCACCGGAGATTGTAGACTCTCGCCCAACAGCACCATCAGCTCCTGAACCAGAGAAACCTGTTGAGTTGGTTGCTGAAACAGTGCATGAACCCGAACCAAAAACAATCACTACAATGACTGAAACAAGCATGACAGCAGAAAAGAAGGCTGCGTTTCTCCTTTACTCTGCAATTAGTCATTCAGATTTAGTTTACACTGAACGTTTTGAGCAAGATGGCACCAAGGGGCTTAAGATAGAAGCACCTGGAGTATTGGTTATTCAAGCATTAATGAAAGGAAATGACCTAGAGATTGACCCTCCAGAATTTGGAGATGGAGAACAGGCTGCTGAAATTAAAAAGTCCTATGAAACATGGCTCAAAAGATTATAGATTTCGTTTCTCAAGTGATGGATTGTGGAGGATATCTCCACGTCCAACCACGATATTATCGGCTCTCAGCCTAATAGAATCTGTACCAGTATGTGTAGCAATTTTGAAAACCAAGTCTATCATAGAGCTCTTTCGCAGCATCATTGTTTGTTTCGACTTGCAAATACGAACGTGTAGCTCCGAGACTTTTCCCCCAAGCTGCAATGACCTGACTAACAGCTGTTCCAGCTTTTTGATGCCGAAATCGAGGAACTGTAGCAATGCTGAACAGCCCAACCCAATCCTTGTATCTAACTCCAATCCCTACACTAGCAATCGCATCGTCAATAATAGCCATAGCAAAGACCTTCTTCATCGGGGATCGTAGCATGAGATTTTCTCTGATTTTTGGGTCTGGTTCTCTATGACCAGATCCTGCTATGTATGCCTTCATCCACTCTTCATCTGGACGAAATATCAGTCGCGTTTCAACTCTTACAGGTTCCTTTAGGACCTCCTTGATATCTGCAATCTCTAAAGCGACCTCTAATCCGTATTTCCATCCCGCACCAACTAACATATCGTCGAGACCAAGAGGCTGACTTATAGAAGTCATTTGAAATCGCGGTATGAGATTCCTGCTGTGATAGAAATCAATGACTGCTGCAATAGCCTCCTTAGTTTCCAAGGAGGGTGGGTCAAGTGGAAGGACACTATTTGCTCTTCTGGTCACTCCATCATTTGCCCGGAGTAACCACCCACCCAGTTGTTTACGTTCCCTCGCCAGCCAAGATATTGCTGAGATTCCTTCGAGTTCTCGAATTAATTGTGAATCGGTCAACGCACTTAGTGCTAGAATTTCAGACTTATAGAGTATATGAATCAGAAAGCTCTTGCGTCACCTTAATCAACGAGTTGCGAGGCTAGAAAGGTAGTGGTGAGTTGAATGAGCGAGATTCGTTGGAATAGTATGCTCGGAGAATGGGTTATTGTAACTCCTAACAGAGCTGATAGGCCTTTCCAAGAGGAGGATAGACAATGTCCATTCTGTCCTAATCAAGAGGAAACTAAGGGAGATTGGGAGGTGCTCACACTTGATAATCGATATGCAGCACTTCAACCAGATACTCTTCCAACTGACATCAATTCCTCACTTGTAATCGGAGCCCCTGCTCATGGATATTGTAAGGTTATACTTGAATCACGAAAGCATGATCAACAAATTGAGAATATGGACAGAACACAGTTGAGGAAAGTGTATACAGAATTTCTCAGGGTCTACAATGAACTAGAGCAAAAGGCAGGTATTCAGTATGTTTTGCAATTTGAGAACCGCGGAAAATCGATTGGTGTTAGTCTTGAGCATCCGCACGCCCAAGTCTACGCATTACCATTCATCCCTCCACGTATTCAAAGAGAGCTAGAGCAATTCAAGAAATATAAACAAGAACAAGGTGAATGCTTGATCTGCGATGCGATTAAAAATGAGAAGAAATCACGAGAACGAATAATCAATGAAAGTGAGAATTTTATTTCTTTGATTCCGTATGGTGCACGACTTCCTTACGAAGTTCATGTCTATCCAAAAGAGCATGTGGCCACCCTGGAAGGTATTAAGGAAAATCTCGAAGAGTTTGGATTCATGCTATCAGATGTGGTGAAACGTTACTCTGTTGTATTTGAAGAGGTTGCTTATTCAATGGTCTTTCATACCAAATCAAGTAAACAGAAGGATTCACTGTGGCACTTCCATGTAGAGTTCTTTCCGCCCTGGAGAGATAGAGCTAGAATCAAGTATCGAGCTGGCATTGAGCTTGGAGGTTGGACTTATACGAATGATGCATCTCCAGAAGAGAAGGCATTGGAACTAAGGAGGACACTTAAAGAGTGAAAATACCCGAGGGTATGCTCCAGAAACTTGAATCGATGGTGGGTTCAAAGAAAATCAACCCATATCTAGCAAAAGCTCCCGGGAGGATTGAGGTACTAGGCAACCATACAGATTACAATTCAGGACTGGTTCTATCTGCGACCATAAACAAGTATGTCTGGGCTTTAGGAGTAGAGAATGAGAATGTGCGTCTCCATGCAATGGATTTCAAAGAGGATGATAAGTTCGGATTGAAGGATTTGAACACATCAAATTCAGCCCAATGGGCTATGTATGCAATGGGAATCTATTGGGCATTTCAGAGACGACGGCATAATGTCAGAGGGATTACAGCTGTAATTCATGGAGATATTCCTAAAGGTGGAGGACTTAGTTCTTCTGCAGCATTAGAAGTTGCTTTAGCAAATCTTGTTTTATCAATAAGTGAAATCAGGCTTAATCCGAAGGCTGCAGCAATGATTTCCTTCGAGGCGGAACGCCTTTTCTGTGGCATATCCTGTGGTGTAATGGATCAATTCACTTCACAACTTGGAAAGCCGAATTCTCTACTCAGTATCAACTGTCGTAATCTATTAACACGAGATGTAACAATGGATTTCGATGCGTCATTCATTGTGGTAGATTCGAAGGTTGTTAGAGCTGCAGGAGATGCACTCAACAAGAGAAGACATGAATGTATAGTTGCACTCACAACTCTTCAGGAAACCGAGTGGGATATTCAGAATCTAAGTGATATTAGCTTAGAATATCTTGAGAAGGTAAAGGATGCACTTGATGAAAAACTACTGAATAGAGTCACTCATATTGTTCATGAGAATGATCGAGTCAAACGTGGTATCGCGGCAATAGAAAGACTGGATTTAGATGAGTTTGGAAAAATAATGAATGAATCCCATGCAAGTTCGCGAGACCTATACGAAGTTTCACACCCAAATCTCGATTTTCTTGTCAGTGTTTCTCAGAAGCAAAAGGGAGTATTTGGGGCACGACTCACTGGAGCAGGAATGGGAGGTGCAATTTTGGCATTAGTTAAGAACTCTGATATTGAGAATTTCTGCCAAACAATATCAATCGAGTATGAATCAAGTGTAGATTTGACCCCAGACATAATCCCAGTCACAATTCCTGGTGGAGTCATCGTTCAAAAAATCTAGAGAAAGAGATTACTACCGGTTTGTATTAGGACCTTGAGGAGAAGTGCCCTTTAATGAGTGTTCTATTAGCCATAATAATCGTAATCTTCATCATCTTGGAACTTTCGAACGTCTTGGCACTATACTTTAGTCCAGGTACAACCAGAGCCAATGCGGTAGGTGTTTTCAGTGCGTGGGAGAAATCAAAGGCAGATCCTGAGGCTCATAACTTTATCAGATATCTAGTATATTGGGTTGCTGGAACGAAATTAATATTCATCTCATTGCTGATTGTCATTATTACCTTCTCAAATGCTATGACACAAACATTCGCATTATTGGCAATCATATTATCAACTCTGACATTCTTCTGGAAACTCTTCCCCCTGATTAGAGAGATGGACAGGGAGGACCAGCTAACAACTAAGGGTTATTCCAAAACTTTGGGCATCATGATTCTTGTACTTGTATTGGCATTCCTATTCGTTTTTCTCAACGAGTATTTCATGTGGATTATCATATAATGAAATTAAATTGAGAAGAGGAAAAAATCTCCTCGCCATAAAAAAGGTGGTTGTATATGCCGATTGATGCTGACCTTTTCAAACTAGTAAATAACTATGCACCAGTACTTAGATTCCATCCTAATGAGGGCACTCATTGCTGTTATCCATCTGATGCTGAAGAAACATTCTCCAAGTTTGGTAGCAATTGGAAATCATTCACCAAAGATGTTTCACAGAACAAACTGAACCCAAGGGCACCATGTTACTATGAGATATGGACTGAACCAGACCTCACTCAGATTCGTTACTGGTTCTGGTATAGATACAATCACTTTCCGGGAGGAACATTAGGAATTGGACAACATCTTGGAGACTGGGAGCATGTTGAAGTTCGTTTGTTCCCTGAAGATGCAAAGATCTGGCTTTTGTCAAATCACTTAACAGCTCGAGTGGCTGGAAACCCTCCTCATCTGACACTGCCAAAATTCAAGAATGAAACGCCACTTCTCCAAAGAAATCAAATCCATGCATGGGTGGCACTTGGCTCTCACGCACATTATGTTTCACCAAGGTCTGAACCCTACTGTTACAAGAAGATATTTTGTGACCAGATAGCTACAGGAGGGAAGAGATGGGATACATCGAATAATCTGGTTGCTCTTGCGAACACAAATTTCTATTCTTTTACTGGTCGTTGGGGTGATTCCAAAGCCCCACGAAGCCCAACAAATGCCTACAACAACCGTTGGCGAAATGCTCCGAATTTGCGTCCTATCAGCAAATGAGGCTCAATTTTGTGGAGATTATATATCATCTATATTCATTGTATAATGTGAGAGGGCGAAATGAGGGCATCATTGTGAAACGTCTCGAACTCGGGGGGGTTCCAGAGTAAGTGACCAATTTTGCTTCTTATTAACGCGGACTCTAATCAACTGGGGGGCATTTGATTGGGGAATCCTCTCACACTCCGTCTCTTTCCGAGTTTATTAGGGATGGTCATAACCTGATTACGAGTTAAGAGGATGTCTTATCTCATGGCGGGTGCGTGGACTAGTTTTCGAAACATGCCCTCATTTATTCGAAACTCCCCCCTCCTACCTTATTCCCCACGAATCCGCCACCCTTCATGAATTTTCTAATATTTCAACTGAGTATTGAATTATTATCATGAGTGATAATATAGCAGGATTAATGGAGGACTTCATGCAGTCATTTGTTCCATTCGCCAGTCATGACTGCATTGACGAATATCTCAAACAGTGGACCATCAGAGGGATATAAAACCGGAGAGAGTGATCGGTCTTCATTCTTAACTGCAATCCAGGTCTTATTTTCTGAACAGACTCGCAGTAAAGCCCTAACAGAGTAACGTGGCCAACCTGTAACATCTACATCTCCGGTCATATCTACCGTTCTAAGGAGCCTTTCAAAATTGTACATATCTACCTTCTTAATTCGAAGACCGAGTATCAGAGCAATCTCCTTTCGACGTACTTCATTAGATCTCTGCGCTTCGCTGAATAACGAAACCACTTCGCGTTCTTCAGTATCAATAGTCGGAGTAGTCACTAGTTCGTTGTTGATTCTCATGAAATACTATCTTGGTAATCCCATATAACCTCAGAAGTAGTATTGAGTGAGTTGTTGTCTGCATAGCATCCAGATTAGCTAAACACCAAAATATAATGGTCCTAATCAACATTTCGAGATTTGTACATTAATGTACTAATGTGTACTATCGTGTACTTTTCTGCGTAATGTTTAAAAGGGTCTTTCTCAGGAAGCGGGTAACCACTTTCAAGGATTGAAAATAATGCGTGTGTGCTCTGGCCAATGGTATTGGGTCTCTCTGAAGAGGGAGACCATTCAGCTCGTTCGATACTGAGCACTAAAGCATTATTCCTTACGCTCTTTCTCCTCCCCCGTTCGAACTCTACGGGGATCCGGGTAGAACTAAACGATTCCAAACTCCTAGCGGGGGAGTTCCGCAAATACCTTGAAAGTGGCCCTTTCTTTATGTCTGGAGAAATTAAACTATGAAACAACATACTAGAATCTTGTTGGATATAGAAGAGATGCCACGTTATTATACAAACATCCTTCCATATCTGAAGAAACCTTTGCCACCCCCTGTCAATCCTGAAACGGAGGAGCCTTTACCACCACAAGCACTTGAGGCAATCTTTGTCAAGGAATGCGTACGACAAGAGGTGGCAAGTGAAAAACAAATACCTATCCCAGAAGAGATTCGAGAGGGCCTCATAGGGTATGGAAGACCTTCACCTCTTCAAAGAGCTGTTGGATTAGAATCTGCTCTGAAGACTCCTGCAAGGATTTACTACAAGCGGGAAGATGTTTCCCCTACAGGTAGCCATAAGCTAAACACAGCGCTTGCTCAGGCCTATTACGCAAGGGAAGAAGGGATTGAAAGATTAGCTACGGAAACAGGCGCTGGTCAGTGGGGTTCTGCGGTGAGTATATCATGTGCCCATTTTGACATCGAAGCAATGGTCTACATGGTAAGGATTAGCTATCAGCAGAAACCATACCGTAGTATTCTCATGCGTTCGTATGGAGCGAACGTAGTTCCAAGTCCTTCTAATTTGACAGAATTTGGCAGGAAACTCACAAACGAAAATCCCGATCATCCGGGGTCTCTTGGGATTGCCATTAGTGAAGCGTTAGAAGACACTCTATCGAATGAGAATACAAAGTACACCTTGGGTTCTGTATTGAATCACGTATTACTACACCAATCTATCATTGGGCAAGAAGTAATGATGCAGCTTGAATCTGTGGACGAAACTCCTGACACAATAATTGGTTGTGTTGGAGGGGGTAGTAATTTCGCTGGAATATCAATCCCGTTCCTAGTTGATGATAGGTTTAAAGATGTAGAATTTATAGCAGCTGAACCAACAGCCTGTCCGTCACTCACAAAAGGTGAATACTGTTATGATTTTGGAGATACTGCAGGTCTCACACCCAAGGTCAAGATGTACAGTCTTGGAGCAGAATTTGTACCTCCAAAGATACATGCTGGGGGTCTAAGATATCACGGAGTTGCTCCGTTGCTCAGCGAACTCAAGAATGAGGGACGCATCACTGCGATAGCTTATGATCAAACTGATGTGTTGAGTGCAGGGCTCTTGTTCGCTCGTGCAGAGGGAATCATTCCAGCACCGGAATCCGCGCATGCTGTAAAGGCGGCAATTGATTCAGCTCTTGAAGCTAAGAAGAACAACGAGGAGAAGGTTATTGTATTTAACCTATCAGGGCATGGACATTTTGACATGGAGGCTTATGGTGCATTGATGGATGGTAAACTCGGTAGTATTCCAGAAGTTGAGGGTATAGCCCTCAAACGAGCACAGGCTGTAAGTGCCAAGATTGGAGGAAATTGAAGTGCCATACTTCAGTATCCCTCACCCTCAGATTCGTAAATGGTTGAGTCCAGACATAATATGGCGGTAGCAACTCTTGTTTTGTTGAGTTCCATAAATTAGGACACCCGGTCATCATCAGATAATAACGGTGGTGACCACGGTGTTCTTCTTGGAATCCAACGAGGAACATTCTCTTTGTATAGAAGATACTCTTCTCCAAATCTCTTCACAAGCCCGGGTTCTTCAGACTTGATAAAATATACGTGATTACCGACTGAAAAAAATAGGAACAATCCAAATACATAGATGGAAAGGAAGAATATTGATTCACCTAAAAGAATGGTCAAAACCCCTGTAATCATTGGATTTCTAACATAACGATAGACACCTACCACAACGAGTTTCTTCGTCGGATGAAGAGGAGATAGTGTACCTTCACCTTTCTTTGCAAAGAGTCGAATTGTCCCACCTAGAAGAATGAGACCTATCGATATTATAATTCCACTTATCAAAAATCTCAGCATGTCAAATACAGGAGGCCATACAAACCATGGTGAAAATGCAAGTTCTGTATACATCAATAATGAAGGGAAGATGATTGCTACTGTAATTGGCAACATGAATGAAAGCGCGTGTTGACTTCGACTCATTTCTCAGGCTCCTGAGAGAATTATATAGGTAGAAATCCCTTCTTCAGTATGGTGTCTACTGCTTCTTTCCATTCTCCTGGGAAATCCTTGTTATAGTGCGCTCCTCGACACTCTTTTCTCATTCGAGCCATTTTGATAATGAGTTCCGCAACTAATGCAATGTTTCGCAATTCAAGAAGGTCTTTGGTGATTTTAAAATCCCAATAGAATTGGTTGATTTCTCTTACTAAGAATCCAATTCGATTTCGTGCTCGTATCAACCGTTTTCGCGACCTCACAATACCTACATAGTTCGCCATTATTCGTCGAATCTCATCCCAGAGATGAGAGATAACAACGAGTTCATCCGCATCAGTGGCCTCACCCGGATCCCATTCAGGGATTGTAATGTCTTGCATGTTTGCAGCTAGGTCTTGTAATGCTGCTTTGGAAGCGAATCGTGCCATAACAGCTGCTTCAAGCAATGAGTTCGATGCAAGTCGGTTCGCACCATGAAATCCTGAGCATGCGGTTTCACCTATTGCATAGAGACCTTTGACATCAGTTCGTCCGTATTTATCAACCTTGATACCACCCATCAGATAATGAGCTGCTGGAACCACAGGAATAGGTTCCTTTGTCATATCCACTCCTGCGCTTTGACAAACCTCATAGATTGCAGGAAATCGGTCTTTGATAAATTCAGAATCCTTGAAAGAAATGTCAAGCCATACATGATCTGCACCAGTCCTCTTCAATTCATGGTCAATGGCTCTTGCAACGACATCTCTTGGGGCCAATTCTGCATCAGGATGATAGTTCTGCATGAATCTCTCACCATTAGCTCCAAGAAGCAATGCACCTTCTCCCCGGAGAGCCTCAGATATCAATGAGGAGCGAATTTTATGGTGAAATAAGAGCGTTGGGTGGAACTGAACCAATTCCATATTTGCAACAGTAGCACCTGCACGATAGGCCATTGCAATTCCATCCCCTGTCGCTACATCGGGATTGCTTGTGTATAGAAATACTCGTCCAGCGCCACCTGTTGCGATAATAGTCACCTTAGCAATAAATCGCTCAATCTCCCCAGTATTGATATCAAGCACATATGCACCTGCAACATGATTATTCTGAACATATAGATTGACAGCCATATGGTTCTCGAATATGTTGATGTTTTCTGTTTCGCGTATTTTTTCTGATAGTGAGAGTTCAATGTCCATTCCAGTATGATCCTTCACATGGAGAACACGTCGTTCACTATGACCACCTTCCAGCCCTAACTCATAGTCCCCACAGGATTCATCCCTGCAAAATTGCACACCAACCTCTTCAAGGTCTCGAATGACTTCTGGTCCTGCCTTGACATATTCTTCCACTACATCTGTATGACAAAGACCAGCTCCAACTCGAATTGTATCTTCGATGTGTTTCTCAAATGAGTCTGGATCTGTAACTACTGCTGCGATACCACCTTGAGCGCGATAAGTAGATGATTCTGGGAGGGTAGCCTTTGTAACAAGATTTACGGATGCTTTCCCTGCAACTTTGAGTGAGAATAGCTGTCCTGCTAGTCCACTTCCAATTACAAGAAAATCTGAGGTGTATATCTTTGTAGCCATTCTATTGTTCTCCATGAAGGCATCCTAAGGTTTGGTTTCTGAACCTAGCGATTTCAAGAAACTGCAACATATACTTCTTGTGTAATTGTCATACGAAAGAATTAACGGGAGGATTCAGGTAAGACTTGCCATGAAAAGAGAATGTCAAAATGCGTTGTATGCTTACAATATGGTCGTGACAAGGCAGAACGTGAAGTATTTGCATGTTCATTATGCGGAGAAATACGTTGCATTGACCATACCATATGGGTTCCAGCACATGAACTTGAGAAAAGAATAGACAATGTCGAAAGCGTTCACAAACTACTCAGGAAGAGCAAGCATACTGGATGGTACCCTTTCTGTGGAAATGGTACCCATGTCCCTCGGGGGTTACCAATAAGACATGGAAAAGAGAGGTTAGGCGGCAAGATTATTGAACCTATAATCGATGCATATCAGAACCCAGGATTAGAATTCTTTAGAATGTGGGAAACAGGAGTCATTGAGGCTGCGATAGACAACAGGTGGGATCCTCAACATTACTCTCTCTCATGTTCACTTGCCCCCTCCATGGTAGCAATCTCCAATCTAGTAGACAATGATCTAATCAGTATACCCACACTGGAAAAAATATTCATGACTGCAATAACTGGATTAGCATCCAAAAAGGAGTTCTTCTTCCCACCATCGTTTGATGAATTTATGGGGTTGTCTGGAACATTTGGTGGGATCAGGTCACTTGCAGAGTTCATATGCTCGCGATGCGCCATTGTCCCATGTACTAACCGCTTAGTTCCATTCTATAAATCAAAGATATTCAAGAAGGCAATTAGTAATCCGAATCTAGAGAGCATCAAAAAATGAAAATTAGAATTTCAACAATTTACATTTTGCAACGTACAATAATAATTTAATAAGTCAAAAACTGGACGAACCTAGACTTAAACGGGGACTGGTAGAATGGACATTCAAGGAGTCGTGATATTCGACTCAAAATCAGGAATTCCTCTATTTTCGAAACTTGAGCGGGGATTAGATGCATCTCTATTTGCAAGCTTTGCCTCAGCTATCACCCATTTCTCTCGAGAACTCAATCTAGGTGGGCTTGCCTCATTCACGACTGAAGAGAAGAGGATCATCATTGCGATAAAAGAAAATACAACAACAGCACTCATTACACCAACTCAAAAAGAGTTTCAAGAGGCGCATTCCTTAGCAATGGAAATGGGGAGACAATTCGAAGAGTTACATGTTCACGGGAATAGTCTTCAAGAAAGGGATTACTCTGAGTTTCAATCAGTAGCAGAAGAGTTCATGAAGAAGATTAAGAATCCGTTCATCAGCAGAGTCGCTGCATTTGTACACGAAAAATATGGTGGAAGTGTTG
>JAEORG010000056.1 GCA_016841005.1 Candidatus Thorarchaeota archaeon
AGAGGATAAGTCTTCAAAGTATCTTGCTGAGATTTTAGAAAACAACGGATTCGCCATAGAGATGGGAGTCGCAGATATACCAACTGCTTTCGTGGCTACTTATGGGGATGGAGAACCTACCATAGGTTTCATGGGAGAATATGATGCTCTTCCAGGTTTGTCACAAAAACCAGTTCCATATCAGGATCCTGTAGTAGAAGGAGCACCAGGACATGGTTGTGGTCACAACATCCACGGCGTTACTGGTGTGATGGGAGCAATTGCCACAAAAGTAGTGATGGAGAAACATGGGCTCAAAGGTACCCTCAAGTTCTTTGGAACTCCAGCTGAGGAAACGTATAGTGGTAAAGTATTCATGGTTAGGGCAGGATGTTTTGAGGGAGTGGATGCACTGCTCAGTCACCATCCTGGTCACTTCAATAACGCAGGATTGGGAAGCACACTTGCAATGAACTCTGCAAAGTTCCATTTCAACGGGACTACAGCTCATGCGGCTGCCACACCATATGTTGGTAGGAGTGCACTTGATGCCCTTGAACTCATGAATATAGGTGTTAATTTCATGCGAGAACATGTGGTCCAGGAGGCTCGTATCCACTACGTTATAGAATCTGGAGGTATGCAGCCAAACGTTGTGCCAGACTATGCCCGAAGTTGGTACTATATCCGAGCGCCAGAACGCGAGCAGGTCGACCAGATCTACGACTGGGTTTTGAAAATTGCAGAGGGTGCAGCTCTGATGACTCAGACCAAACTAAAAGTAGAGTTCATCGAGGGTCTTTCCAACGAACTCCCTAGCAAGGGACTCAGTGACCTTGTAATCGCAAATATGAGAGAGATTGGAGCACCGGAGTATACGGATACTGAAATGAAATTCGCAAAAGAGATGGCCAAGTCTGTAACAAAGGACATGAAGAGAGAAATATTGAGCGCTTCCAGACGTCCGGGATGGGAGGAACTAGTTGAAAATGAAGTTCACATTGATCGGGAGATTCATGATCCTTGGGATGAGGATGTAGTATGGCCAGGTTCTACAGATACAGGGGATGTTAGTTGGATAGCACCAACAATGGAGTTCTCCACAGCCACTGCGACTCTCGAGGCGGCAGGTCATGATTGGCAATGGACAGCTTGTTGTGGAATGAGTATTGGGCACAAGTCCCTTATTTTTGCAACAAAGACAATGGCAGGTTCAGCAGTTGAACTAATCACAAAACCGGATCTACTCAAGAAGATAAAAGATGAACACGAAGAGAAAATGATAGGCAAGAATTACATTTGTCCAATCCCAAAAGATGTTCATCCGCCTTTAGAAATTGCGAGAGAACAAGGTTCGAAATAAGAAAAACGGATTGTCTTGAATTTGGATTTAGAAGAGTTGAAGAATTTACTTGCCTTTGCAGAAAAGGTCGTTATTGAGGCAGGAGAGGTGACCTTAGAGCATTTCCAAAAGGCTATTGAAATTGACAGGAAGACTGACGATACTCCTGTCACAATTGCTGATAGAAAAACTGAGGAGTATATACGAAGCAGAATCGAAGCAGAATTTCCCTCGCACTTGATTCTAGGCGAAGAAGGAGGGGAAAGCTCAGGCAAGTCCCAATACAGATGGATCATTGACCCAATTGATGGTACGCAGTCTTTCATTCGAGGCGTACCGCTATATACAGTTCTTCTAGCACTTGAACTAGGAGGAGAGCCTCAGGTCGGAGTCATTCATGTGCCTCCACTTCGGGAAACGGTTTCAGCCGCGAGTGGAGTCGGTGCTTTTCATAACGGTGCATCTTGTGAAGTAAGTTCAACCGAGCATCTTGCAGATGCATGGGTTCAAGTGACAGATTACGCAGACCTCTCCAGACGACAGCCCAAATTTGCTCAGCGACTATTGGCTGAATCATACTCGTGCAGGGCATGGGGAGATGCATATGGATACCTTCTTGTTGCTACTGGCAGAGTTGATGTGATGATTGACCCAATTATGAACATCTGGGATATTGCACCACTCAAACCGATAATTGTGGAATCAGGTGGAGTGTTCACCAATCTAGATGGGGGTACAAATGCAATGGGAACATCTTCTGTTGCATGCAATTCAATGCTTCATAAAGAATTGATGAATCTCATTTGATGGAATTTCCCAGTCTAATGGAATGAGGAAATGATACTTCTGGCAAGATTTTCGAATGCTGTATTTACATTCATGTCAAGACGCACTGATACCTCGATATGGTCTATCCCTAATTGATTCGCTATTTTCTGTCCTTCTTCAGTGGAAACTACACGCTCCATGGCAAGATCCGTTTTGTTGCCAACAAGAATGGCTTTGTAATCATCGAGATTACGATCAACTTCATTCTTCCATTCAATGACTTCATTGAGAGATTCCCAAGATGTGACATCATACATGAAAACAACACCCTGACCACCAAGGTAATAGTTTGCACGAGTACGTTCAAGAAAGTCCTGAGAGCCTAAATCCCAGATTTGTAGGTTCACAGAGTCGTCATCAACATCCATCTTTTTGTAGGCAAAACCTACGCCGAGGGTTGGCGAATAGTGTTCACGGAATGTTCCTGTTGAATAGCGGATTATTATGCTAGTCTTCCCTACTGATGCAGAACCGACTGTGACAATTTTCAAGAGATAAGACGGACTCATTCACGGTCACCATGTAGGTTTCTTCGATTTCCTTAGATAACAGTTCTTCTGATGGAAGAAATACCTGTGGGGATTAGATAATGATCTCTTTAGGTATCAAAATGTCACGTTGAGTGGCAAGCACTAGGAGCGTCATTTTTGCAGCTGGACCCAGATTCGAGTATTCTACCATTATACGTTCAAAAGTTTCTATCCTGTCCCGACCTACCCATTCAGTTGGAAGAAGGTCAATCAATGGAGTGCCAGATGCTGAGCGTATTTGCGTAATGCTCTCAGACTTGTAGATAATGTGACCCCTAGTTACGAGAATATAGGCTAATTCCTCAAGCGCACTGGACCAAGCTATCTGAAGATGACCTGTCTGAATTGGCCCAACATGTGGTTTTATTGGTGTGCTCAGTATCTCCAGCCAATAGGCAAATTCCTCGAAACCCCTCAGATCAAAGGCAGAGTATCGACGAATGATTCTTTGCGAATAGACTGTAGTCAAGTTGTCTATATAGATGGTGAGCTTAGCTGGGTTCAAAGCATTCACAAACTGTGCCAAAATCTTCATCCATTCACCAAAGAGTAACATGAGCCGTTTCTGGTTCAATCCCTCAAGTATCTTGAAGTCAAAATCAACCATCCATTTACCATCTTTGAGCTGTAATTGGCTTAGTGCTTCAGGGGTTTTGCTGTTCTTCATTACAAATTGCAATGCATTAGTTGCTTCACTAACATTGTAGGTACCTTCAGCTACTCTAATCGCAAGCTCTAGTGCTTCTTTTACAAGGAGTATACGTCTTTTTTCCGGTGTAAGTGATTCTATCACACCCACCTCTATGAGATAATCCAGAGCTCTCAAGAGTTCGCTCTCGTCGTATCTTGCACCAAGTTCTGCAAGTATTTCCCGAACAGTCCTCCTTCCGTCGATTAATCCTGCAAGATGGGGGATGACCCCCGCCATTTCTGGATGAAGACTGCGTAGGTCCTCTGTTTCATTCGAGGTTGCTTGGGCATATCTCACAAACTGAGTCCCGGTAGTCATGAAATCGTTGAAGTTGAACATGTTTCTGAATCTAATTACCCTGTGCGCCCATAGTTTAGAGAGATCCAGGACAACCTCTCTACGAGAGAGTCCGCTTACCTCTATTATCTCGTTAACATTTCTAGACCCATTTATGTATGGCATGAGTATGCTAGATACAGATTCAAGAGCATCCGGTTTTGTCGTGAAGTAGGGAACCCAAGCTTCTCCTAGGAGTCGAAG
>JAEORG010000057.1 GCA_016841005.1 Candidatus Thorarchaeota archaeon
ATCTTAGTTTTCGAACCAATTGTCATTGCATCTCTCGTTAGCGCATCAGGAGCTTTGAATTGGGGATTCATTCTAGGAGAATTTCTTGCAAGTATAGGGCTAGGGGTAGTGATTGGCTATCTTGTCGCAAAAATAATTGGATGGGCTATACCAAGGGCAGGAGATGACACGAATGTTTCAATATTGACAGCTACATCACCATTTCTAGCGTATGGTGTGGGAGAACTGTTCACTGTGTTTTACATCCATCCAGGTGCACTAGCTGCTGTATTTGCGGGATTGTTCATGGCAAATGCGAGAAGAATTGGACTTGAACCTCTTCCACAGAGATCAATGCGGGGTGTTATGAAGAATGTTTCATTCTTTTTTGAAATTGCGGTCTTTGTTCTATTGGGATACTCATTGAGTGTTCCTTTAATTCCTGGAGTCGTCGAAATTGATGGTAGGACAGTTCCGGCAATTGAACTTCCTGATCATAGGATAATACCCACTGAAACAATTGGTTTCATATTGGCATTTCCAGGGGTCATTGTTCTGGGTCTTCTTACTGCGTTTCTTGTGATAATTGTAGCAAGACCTATCTCAGTTTTCCTTGTTACTGCAGGGGATAGAAGTATAGGATTCAAGGAGAGGTTCTTCTTGAGTTGGGCTGGAATCAAGGGTGTTGCTAGTGCAGCCCTTGCGGCAATCTCAGTCACCGTGATAATTCAAGAATCAAACGCACCTAGTTATGTCAATGAGATTGCTACGGTTGTACCAACAATATATGCCATCGTCTTCATTGTTCTCTTCGTAAGTTTGGTCGTACAAGGTCTATCAACTTCATACTTGGCAAATGTCTTGGGATTAACTGAGAAGTACGATCTTGCAACAGAGATTACCGTGCATCGTAATGCAACTAGACAAGCTCTCCTTAGTCTTGTTGATCAATATACTGAAGGCAAGTTAGACGCGGCCATGTATTCACGTCTAAAAGCAGAATTAGAAGAAGACATCTATAATCTCGAGGAGAAACTACGAAGAGTCCTGTCTGAGAGAAGAGCAAGATTGCAGGAACTTGGAATTCGAGAAGAGCTCTTCAAGATAAAACTGGAATTCTATGAGAATCAGTTTGAATCAGAGCAAATAACTGAGGGCACTTTCCAGTCTTTAAAAAGTGAGCTGGAAGTAGAAATTGAGGAGATAAGGAATAGAATAAGTATGCAGGAGAAGATAATTCCCGCAGAAGACAAAATCGAGAGTCAAAGTTCATAGAGTACTGCAACATTTTTCAATCGCATATCAATTTGACATATGGAGACATGGCTTATGACTGAAGGGAAGACTGATTTTGTGGATTATGAGGAATGCCTTCTAAGTCTTGGTTCTAATGCAGAGGGTCTCATGAATAAAGAAGCTCAAAAACGACTTGATGAGTTTGGACCGAATAGTCTCACTGTTCAAAAAGGTGATAATGCAATTATTATGTTCCTCCGGCAATTCAAATCTCCTTTAGTCTATGTCCTCATTTTAGCTGCTGTTATTTCTCTTTTAGGAGGCCATGTGGAGGACACCGTAGTAATCGCCTTTATTCTTCTGATTAATTCGATAATCGGATTTACTCAAGAGTGGAGAGCTGAAAAGACAATTGAATCAGTTAAAAAACTAATTGAAGAAAAATCAGTTGTCATACGAGAAGGAGAAGAATTGGAGATAGCATCTTCTGAAATCGTCCCAGGAGATATTCTACTTCTAAGAGCTGGGGAAAGAGTACCAGCTGATTCACGCGTAATCTTTGAGAGAAATCTACATGTTGACGAGAGTCTCCTTACTGGCGAGAGTGTTCCACTCAAAAAGAACGTTGTATGCATTATTGAAGAACCGCATTATTACGAAGAGTCAAACAAGGTGTTTGCTGGCTCTTTTGTTACTCAGGGTAGAGCTAGGGTTCTAGTGGAGAAGACAGGCAACAATACTGTTCTCGGTGAAATCAACAAGGAACTACAAGAAGTCGAAAAAGAGCCCACATCAATCGAGTTGCGTCTGAAACGCCTAAGTATATTCTTTCTTAGTTTCGCATTCATTTTCCTCATAACTACGCTACTCTTAGGCTCGTATCGAGGCATTGAAACATTCGAGCTAATTCTATTCTCACTTTCAGCTTTAGTATCTGCAATTCCTGAAGGGCTCATTGCTGTAATCACTATTGTTCTCTCTGTAGGAGTATACAGACTTTCACGTAAGAATGTCATCGTGAGAAATCTTAGTGCTGTAGAAACACTTGGATTAGTGAATGTAATTTGTTCAGATAAGACTGGGACACTAACTAGAAATCAGATGATGGTTAGAAGAATATTCACGCCGTATCATTTCTATGAGGTGAGTGGAGAGGGTTTTGATGTAGAGAGCGGAGGAATATTTCTTGAAGGTTGTGGACCAGACGGATGTCTTAGATCAGAACCTCTTCATGAAGAGATTGACTATGAATCTAACAGGGACAACAAAATAAGTCGAGAACATCTTGTGCAGTTTCCCGACCTTGAGAAGCTTTTGACATACATGTCCATATGTAATGATTCAGAGATATATATGGAATGTCTGGAAAAAGAAGATGCAATTGTCAAATGTACAGGGAAGAATAGAGTCTGGAAGATACGAGGGTCCCCAACTGAGGCGGCACTAATTGTCGCATTGGAGAAAACAGGTCTACACAAGTATGTATTGAATGAATCATGGCTAAGGGTTTCTGAAATTCCTTTCACTAGTGATAGGAAGTACATGGCTACTCTCCACCAACCGAGTCCTAGTATACATCTTGAAAATCCTTCTTTGTCACGAGTTGATGAAAATCTACTAGTTGTGAAAGGTGCACCAGAAAGAATTGAGGAATTCTTGGAAACACCTTCTGGAACAGCAGAGGTTGTAAGTGAATTTGCATCACAAGGCTTACGAGTGTTGGCATGTGCTATTAAGTATGTACCGGCAAATCAAATTCAAATTACCACTGACAATATAAAAGACCTGAAGTTCGTTGGACTATGTGGAATTAACGATCCACCGCGGGAGGGAGTTTCGGATTACATCAAGAAGTGCGAAAGAGCAGGAATTAATGTCATCATGATTACTGGTGATAATGAATTGACTGCCAAAGCTATTGGCAAAGAAGTTGGTATATTCAATCCAGAGCTAGGAGATGTGAGTTTCTCTGGAGATGATATTGATGCCATGGATGATAATGAGCTGGAATTTGCTCTTGAGAATCGTGCGACTATCTTATCACGAACAAATCCTATTCACAAACTCAGAGTCGTAAAGGCACTTCAAAAACAGGACAAAGTAGTTAGTATGACGGGGGATGGTGTGAATGACAGTCCTGCACTTAGGCAAGCTAATGTTGGTATTGCTATGGGAATCACTGGAACTGATATCGCAAAAGAAGCAGCGGATATTATTCTTCAGGACGAAAAATTCGAATCGGTCGTTGATGGCATTGATGAAGGAAGGCATATTCTAAACACTTTTCGCCGTGTTGTACTGTTTCTCACTTCGACGAATTTTGCTGAGAGCTTCGTTATCCTAGCTACATTGTTACTTTTCACAAATCCAGTACTCCTATTACCGCTTCAGATTCTTTGGGTCAACCTTGTTACTGATGGAATGTTGGATATTGCAATTTCACTTGAACCAAAAGAAGAAGGACTACTCGACCAACCTCCCACATCAAAGAAAGAAAGAGTTCTATCAAAACAAATCTTGAGTAGAGCGTTGTTCTATGGAGTCAGCATGGCAACTATTGTAATGACAGTCTATTTCATTTATCTTGGTCAAGAAGATAAGCTCAGAACGATGCTATTTGTAACATTGATTGTTGTGCAGTGGTTTAGTGCGCAGAATTGTCGATCTCCAACAAAATCAGCATTTGATATGGGAATCCTGAAGAATAAGGTACTACTTGTTGTCTATCTTGTAGATATATTTCTAGTAAGTCTCCTATTCCTCATTCCGCCACTAGGCGCCTTATTTGAACTCAATTATATCGCGCCTCTAGATTGGTTGTTGGTCTTTACGCTTTCATCAATGGTTTTCATTCTTGAGGAACTCAGAAAGAAAATTGCCAGACGAATGTAATATTATGAAGTCATATTCTCGAAAGAAATGAGATAAGATAATCCAGAAGTCATGTTTCAGCTGAAGAGCTGTCATCCTGATATGACTGCATCATTTTTTGCTTTACATCGGTACGACTCATAATCAATCTCACCAATCCATTGGAAATGAATGCTATGACAAGTAGAATAAGCATGGCAGAGAATTCAATGGTTGAGAAGATGAAAACGAAAGCTGCCAGGTTGGCAGTGAGGATACCCGAGAGTATCTGTAACATTCGAATCCAGAGAGGTACTTCTGCAAGCAGAAAGCCAAGTACAATTCGTGAAAAACCAACAAGAAGCATAGCTAATGCAGGATAGTAAATAAGAGTGTCTGGCGAGGCTGAAGAGAAAATAAGTTCTATAACAGATATCGCCAATGCGGCAATTCCTGTGATTAACATAAATATTCGCGCATAGAAATTCGTACGCACAACATAGATTCCCATAATTACCCATGCAAGTCCGATTGCGAATAATCCAATTGAGAGGATTACCAGTGCGTAAGCAATACTAAACGCAAGCTCTAGTACTGCTACGATACTGACTACTATTACAATCAGACCTATGACATCATCAAAAATTCGAATCCATGATGTGTTACGGCTTTCACTCATG
>JAEORG010000058.1 GCA_016841005.1 Candidatus Thorarchaeota archaeon
TAACAATAGTCTTTGTCTGCTGCTTCCTACACCTCGCAGTTATCTACTTTGCCTCGTGAGTACAAGCAATGGCCCTCTCGACATCCCTTACAATTCCCTTTACTTAGATGTTCAAGTAGGATATTAAATCCCTCATAATGTTGGAATGGAGGATAGAAGTTTGAATATCGTTCTGCATAGACTGCAAAGTTACCTAGGAGCTCTTTTAGTTGAGAAGAATGATGTTGTATTGGTCCTTCAGCATAAGCAACACATTTCTTACAATTTAGTCCACATGGTGCAAGAATTGGTACAATTTCATCGTATTTCATCAATTCCACCATCATCATAGAACTAGTGCAACTATATGAGAAACAATATTGAAGCAAATTACTGCTCGGATTTACATCTAGCTGACAAATATTAATAGTAGTCACTCTAGGGAAATTAGATAGGGAAACTTATCAATTCCTTATAATTCCATGATTGAACGTGATACTATGACTTGTTACTTCAGAAACTCGAGAATGATTGAACTCTTCGAAGAAATTGGCGTAGAAGTAACTAAAGAAAATAAGAAGAAGATTGACGAAATTATTCACGAGATGTTGAGTGTGGATTACAAGAACTGTGTAGCAACTTGGAAATTAGTCAGAAAACGGTTAGAAGAAGATGGTCCAGGTTTTAAGAAACGACTCAGCGAAGCTCTCGTTTCATACATTCCCTAGTAATTTCAAATCATTGCGGAATCCTGTAGGTTTCTTGATCTATTCGCTCAAGTAGTCTTTCCTGTACAAGTTGGTCTATCACTTCTTCGATAGTCTTGCTATCACAATCAACAAGTTCAGAATGTGCCATCAATTGAGTGTGTTTTACTATTTCTTTGTCAATCATTATCCGAACGATTGCACCACGGATTTGTCTTGTTGACCCCCCAAAACACGATTGTGTCGTTACAGGAGCAATTCCTGTTGAACTTGCTGTGAGCTCCATTGCACCATAATCCATCAAAGCATTATGCCAATCACTGGACCGCCCTTTAAGTAACATATAATCTGCTACTTTCTGTAACTCATTTGGAGTCATCTCCTCTGATGCAAAGCCAGCTGATATGAAGACCCGACGGATATTAGTGTCAACAGCGGCAATGTCTGCGTTGAATGCAAAGATCAGTATAGATCTTGATGTATATGGTCCAATTCCCTTCAATTTTCGAAGCTTGTCTATAGATCTTGGGAACTCGCCTGCATTTAGAATATCCTTTGCTGCTTCTCTAAGCCACAATGCTCTACGGTTGTATCCCAGTCCACTCCAGGTCTTTAGTAGGTGTTTCTGATCTGCATTTGCGAGCGATTGCAAATCTGGAAACTCACAAAGAAACATCTCGAATTTTGGAATAACTCTACTCACTTGAGTCTGCTGTAACATGATTTCTGATACAAGTACATTGTATGGCGTGGAGTTCTTTCGCCAAGGTAACTCTCTTTTGTTTTCACTCCACCAATTCATTACTTGTTCTTGAAATGCTGCTATTTTCTCTTCACTCAGAATCTGTTTCACAACCAAGGAGCTTTGACACTAGGATATATGGATAAAATATATGCGATTTCATCTGGCAAATAATGTTTCATTGAGTCATCTCATAATTTCGTAAGTATATCTTCAGCTACCCATAGTCCTGTTACTGCAGCTGGAATAATTCCTCTGCTTAATCCAGCTCCGTCACCTGCAACATAGATTCCTTCTACAGGAGTTTCAAAATGATTGTTTGTTTCAACAGTCATTGCGCTATACTTGATTTCAGGTGCATACAGAAGCGTGGTACCAGAATATATACCTGGTATCATATCATTCAGACTTTGAAGCCCTTCGAGGATATTATCAATGATTCTCTTTGGAAAGACCATTGATAGATCTCCTGGTGTAACATCTTGCAAAGTAGGAACTAGGTTTGCATTTCTAATCCTTTCAGCTGTTGAGCGTCTATTATGCTCCAAGTCTGTAATTCTCTGTATGAGTGGTTTTCCTCCTCCCAAGAGTGTAGCCTGTTCTGCTATTGTCCTCGCATACAACGTGGTATCTTCAGTTGGTTTCGTGAGATGTATTCGTACTAGAAATGCAAAGTTCGTATTCCCTGATTTCTTGTTTGAAAAGGAATGTCCATTAACACAAGCATGGGTTTCATACTGCTCTCTCACTACCCATCCATTGTGATTCACACAGAAGGTACGAACCAGATCATCAAAGCTTCGAGAACGCATCAAAATCTTTGTGTCTCTCTGAATTGAACAGATATCTTCCATTATCATTGATGGAACTTCTACTCTCAA
>JAEORG010000059.1 GCA_016841005.1 Candidatus Thorarchaeota archaeon
CTTTCTTAGCATCATATAGATTCATAAAACTGAATGAATGTTAATAATCGATGAGTTCCTGGTTCTTGCTCTCGGTCTTAGGGACAATCATTGTAGTTCCATTCCACTTCATTTCAGTTGAGCATTCTAGATTGGACGCAAGATTTGGTGAGGAGAAGGGATTCAAAATTGGAGCATTTCTCGGGATGATCTCAGGTTGGGGTTTCTTCTTATTTCTGTTCGGACTCTGGATATCACCTCAGGAGAGGTTCTTGTTGAATATCTGGGGAACTCCTCTCACTGATCTTGTGCTGGATTTTGGTTTTCTCTACCTGAGAATTCCAATCTTTCACCTAGTCCTATCTTTCCTTTTCCTTCTACCTGGAGCTTACTTAGGTATCAAGGGGGTGACCGAGATGGGACTCAAGGTCGCAGAAACTCACAGGGCGGATAGGGTTATTTCTACAGGAGTCTACTCAAAGGTGAGACATCCTCAATATCTAGGTGCCATACTATCTCATCTTGGCGCATCTTTCCTTTTATCTGGATATTACTCACTTCTCGTAACTCCCATCGTGGTGATTGTCAACTATGTCTTGTGCTGGAAGGAAGAACGTGAATTAGTTCGAGAGTTTGGTGATGAGTATTTGAAATATCAAAGCAGTGTCCCAATGTTTTTCCCAAAGATTGGCAAGTAGGAGAAATTCAGCTGCTTCAGGTTTAGAAGTTAGTTCCATATGATAAATTCATCTTCCCCTTCAATTAATCGAAGAAAGGCCAAACAAGTAATAGTAATAACCTAAAGAAATGAGATTATTGAACTGAGTGGACTTCCCGAATGTCATATTGGGATTATAGCAGAGATCCCGATTGACTACTACCTAAGACTTGAGGTGACCGAGATGCGTATCAAACAATTCATGATTATAACATTGCTTGCTGTTTCATTCGTTACCACAATATTGGCAACAACTGCACCTGAAATTCGTAGTGATGGCATCAATGAGGTGTCTAATGATTCAGAAACTAGTCCTACTCTTCTAAACATAAACAAGGCGAATGATGGCAGGTTCACGGTCGCTCAGAGTACACATCAGGGAGTCATCGATCCAGTTTCAATTTTGCAATCCGGGTATCAGACAACAGATTTGAGTAGAGGACGAACTGACACAGGATCTAATACTGCTGGAAATATCACTATTGATGAACCAAATGGATGGTTTGTGAACAGAACAGAAGTCGAAGTTACAGACCTGAGTCGGCTATATGCTGTGAATGGAACGTTCGAAGATGGAACAGACCCATGGACTCAATATAGTATCCAAGGCGGAGCTGACACGCAAATTCATTCATATGATTCTACAGGAGAGTATATTGTATGCAGGAATATTGGTGAGTATAGATACCACCCTGTGCTCGGAGTATCTTATATCCATGGACAGTCAACTGAGATTGGATGGGAACAGGTAGTGACTAATGTTCCTGCTGTAACAAACTTCAGAATGGAGTTTGATTTTCGTTACGCCACTGGTGCGATTGACCCAGACGGAGATGATGTATTTGGAGGTGACATCGGTGTTTTTTGGCAATTGGAATCAGATGGGTGGTATTATCCTATGCAGGAACTTAGTTCTAGAGAAACATGGTATTCAATTACTCATGACTTTACCATACCATCAGCATGGAGCACATTTTCAATCTATGTTGGTCTGTATATAGCAGGAGGGAATGTTGAACTTGAACCAGATCATGATTATGATGATGATCCACTCGGATTGGATGATGGTGTTGAGAATGCACAGAATCTGACACTCTATATCGACAACTTAGAGTTTACTAGCATAACCCCACCAGGTTTTGATGAGGTTGAACTTACATTTCATGCAGGAACTTTCTCAGCTCCGATAACGGGAATTGGAACAGGAGCGGCCATAATCGTAAATCCAGATTTTTGGACTGCAGATCCCTTGGAAATTCAGATTACATCAAATACGAGCGTTGTCTTTACTTATTCAGTCACCTCACTGTTCCATCGATATATCAATTCATCATGGACAACAGATCTAAGCAAGGGGGGAGTGGTATATTCACTAACCTCCGGACATAGTTCAGACCTCACATTCTACAGCTACATAACGCCACCTAGTAACTATCATGATTCTACGATAGATTTCCTGTATCCTAAAGATTGGGAAAATGCAACCATCTGGGACCCACTCATGAATAACATTACAGACTCTTGTGCTGTTACTCCAGGACAAATCCATGTACCAACAAGCGAATTAAGTCGGAGCGGCTGGTGGGAAATCAATCTTAATAGTCCAAACTATGCCAAGAATGTGTCAGTTCAGGTATTTGATGAAAGCATTGATCAATGGTCAGAGAACTCACTATTCCGACCGGGCAACAATACACGATTGCAAGTGGAGATTGGTACTTCTAGCGACCCTCCGACAGGTGGAAATCCAGTTAATATAACATGGCTATTGCCAAACGAAACACCATGGGCAATAGATTCAGTTACTACAATGCTGAGTGGTGCTGTAACTAGCTCTACTTGGACTTTTGGAGCAGCTAATACCACAGCTGGAAAGTGGTCGATTGATGTTGTATGGACCAATGGTTCTGAAATAGCCTTCCAGTCAATCTCAATGGATCTCTATCACTCGGCATCAATCACTGCAACATACCCCATCATTGAAACGGATTTTGGTCTAACAATTTCAAATCTTATCACCTTCAAGGACGCGGACACAAACGAATACCTTCTAGATGATAGCGTAACCATTGAGGCGAATTGGTCAAGTACAGCTGTTTCATTCGCACAAAATTATGCAAAGAACTGGTGGGAAGCGGATTTTGATACTTCATTAATTGGAGGAGGACAGTTTATTGTAGTGGTTACTGCTTCAAGACCATATTTTGATAATGTTTCAACTCAGTTCACTGTCATCTCGCTCTACGAGACTTCGTTGGAGATTTTAAACGCAGGTTCAATCCCAATTGAGAA
>JAEORG010000006.1 GCA_016841005.1 Candidatus Thorarchaeota archaeon
AACTATTATACTATCTGGGAGGGGGTTCTGATGGAGGAGGCTTTTGAGGATCCACGTATTGGCGTATTTGTTTGTCATTGCGGGCATAATATAGCGGGTACTGTAGATGTAGTCAAAGTAGCTGAGATGGCATCAGATTTACCATATGTCATCTATAGTACTGACCATATGTTTGTGTGTTCTGATAATGGACAACAACTGATTAAAGACAAAATTAGAGAACTGAATTTGAATCGAATCGTGGTAGCGAGTTGTTCCCCAAGGATGCACGAACCAACTTTTAGAAAGGTAGTGGAAGAAGCTGGACTAAATCGGTACGTGTTTGAACAGGTGAATCTCAGAGAGCATGTATCATGGTGTCACATGCACGAGAAAGAACTGGCAACCGAGAAAGCCATAGATTTGGTAAGAATGGCAGTTGCAAGAGCTGCTGAATTAACAGCACTACCAGTCAAAGTGGTAAAAGTAGCACCTAGAACACTCATTGTTGGAGGAGGTCTCGCAGGGATGACTGCCGCTGTTGACCTCGCCAACAGGGGTTTCGAAGTTGTGATTGTAGAGAGAAGGGAGAAATTGGGAGGGCACCTAGCAAAATGGACCCATATTTATCCGACTGGTGAAACCGGGATAGATATAATTGAACCTCTGGAAGAACGAATTCGATCTAGCAAGAATATCATAGTCCATACTAATAGTATTGTCACTGAGTTCGATGGATATATCGGAAACTTTGTCGCTAAAATCCATAACAATCTTCAAGAATCAGATTTCGTATATGATGTCGGAACCGTTATTGTAGCTACTGGTTTTGAAGTGTTTAAGCCATTCGGATATTATGGATACGGCGAAAGCCCGAATGTTGTTACATTGGCAGAGCTTCAAGAAATTGAAACGAGACCTATACTACTTCGACCAAGTGACGGAAAAAGAGTTCGGACTATGATATTCATAAGTTGTGTAGGTTCACGAGAACCGGATAAATATGGGCACCAACATTGCTCTAGACACTGTTGTTTTGCAATCTCTAAAGCTGCCTCAGATCTCAGAGAGAAGATGGATGACATTATTGTGCTCTATAAAAGTCTCAGGACTTATGGTAAGCATCATGAAGCTATTCATAGGTTGGCTCGTGCAAGACGAGTAATATATTCCAGATTTTCAGATAATGAACATCCAAAAGTTGAGATTGATTCAAACAAAGAGGTCACTGTTAGATGGAAGGATATTCTCGCTGGAGATGAGTTGATTTTCAAACCGGATTTATTGGTCCTAGCATCTGCAATGATATCTCCTCATGATATCAACCGTACTGGTAAATTATTCGGATTATCTCCAGGAGCAGATGGTTTCTTCAGTCCGGAGCACATCAAATTAGCGCCTCTTACAACTCACTCAGCTGGGATAATGATAGCTGGAACAAGTCAAGCAGCTAAGTCTGGGGCTGAATCAGCAATTGATGCACTAGGTGCTGCGGCTAAAGCTGCAGCTCTAATGGCAAAAGGGCAAGTAGAAATCGAGTCAAACATTCCTCAGATTTCTAGTGAATCGTGTTCAGGATGCAGAACCTGTGTGGTGTCTTGCCCATATCATGCCATCGCAATAGAAGAAGATGAAGGAAATCAAATCGCAATTGTAACTGAAGCCAAATGTCATGGATGTGGGACATGCGCCGGTGCATGTCCAAGTGGGGCTATAACTATGCTACATTCAACTGATGAGCAGATACTTGCGATGGTTAATGCATACCTAAACGAACCAAGTGAGATAAAGGAGGTCTATTGATGAATGGATTTTTTGTG
This sequence comes from Candidatus Thorarchaeota archaeon, assembly GCA_016841005.1. The sequence continues at coordinate 1,800 of JAEORG010000006.1, forward strand.
AAGTTATTCAAGCAGAAACGGTCTGATGTTCGAAAACAAAGGGAGGCAATTTGGGGTGTTCTTTCACGCAAATCATCTACTATTAGTGAAATGGGTGATGAATTGAGTATGCCTAAAAATGTCATTCTATGGAATCTATTAGCCATGTTAAGATGGGGGCAGGTAGAGATTGTTGAGGAAACAGATGAAGAGCTTGTCTATGCTTTATCGAAAATCTGAAAACAATTCCAAATGCGAATTCGAATGTTAGACCTACTGTATTATTTCGGAATGGCCAATCCTATCTAGAGATCAAGTTCATCCAGCTGGGTAAAGAAGGATTCAGTTAGGAAAGCTCTGTATTCAAGTCCACCCCATCCTGAGTTCCTCATTCGCATCTGAACATCTCCAAGCAACTCATCACGTGACATCCTTTTCACATCATAAATCTCATAGGTATCAATGGGTTTCATTTCACCCCCAATCTTGTCCGCAAGGAAGACTAGAGACCTCCAAGGAATCATCGCATCAGCACATCGTACATCAAGAGTCATATCTAGAACAAACCTGATCAATTTAACCTCTAGACCGGTCTCTTCAAGCATTTCTCTCAATGCTGCCTCTTCTAGGGATTCCCCATCATGAGCACCTCCTGAAGGTGCTCGATAGATACCTGTCTCAGCATAAGCATGTTTTTGGATTACAACAAACTGATCTCCATCTCTAATGAAACACGTTATATCATGATACCTGCCTTTATCCGCACTTCGTTCTACTAATTCACATTCAAAATCAAGAAAATCAGCTGCGAAAGCTAATTTTTTAGGCACACCATATTTTTCCACCAATTCAAGATAATCAGATTCGTAAATATCTTTCAGAGTTCTCGCCAATCATACATGACACCGTTTCTAAATATACTTGTGGCACTCGACAAGTATTTACGAGTTCATGTAAATATACTACAGAGGGAGTAGTTTTGGAGAAAAAGATCGGAAACACAATGGTCACAGTAATTCAAGGGGACATTACTGAGCTAGCGACAGATGCAATTG
>JAEORG010000060.1 GCA_016841005.1 Candidatus Thorarchaeota archaeon
ATCGAGCGTAGATGTGAAATGAACTTCTTTACATGCTCCGTATGATCTAATCTTCCAATAAGTTTCTGAACTGGGTACATTCAGGAGTTGCTGAATGTCATCACTCTTGACATCTCCAATCTTCTCTTCGAGGTTAACTCCAGTTTGTGTTGCGATATCCTTTGTATCTTCCAATCTATAATCAAACTCATCCTGAAACAATGATCCATGCCCTGATAGACCCAAGACAAGTATCCATTTTGAAGTTGAATCAACTACATCATTTCCAAGCATTTCAGACAGATATCGGGAATTCAGGATGAAGTGTTCATCAGCTAACCGTCGTCTGATTACAGCATAGTTGAACTTCTGTAGAGCTTCAAGAGTATCAGCACCTGAAAGAAATACGCGATGAATATCTGGTGCAATCTCACATTTCATTGTAATCCAAGTCACAATACCAATCGTTCCCTGAGACCCTTGTACAAGTCTATATGGATCAAACTGTGATGGACCCATAGGATTCTTTTGCGCTTGACCTGACTCCCATTGCTCTTCAAGACTTCCGGGACCAGCTGCAGAACCAGTTCTTAACATTTCTCCTGTGCCAAATATTGTTTCAGTACATAGAAGAGGGTCTGAAACATCCCAATGAAATCGGGGAATGGTGATTGGCTCTCGATCCAAGCAACTTGCAAGAACCGATTGCGATGCCTTAGGTAATAGTGGCATAAGTGGACGAAGACCAGCCTTCTTCAACTCTGGTAGAAGCTGCCCATAGGTAACTCCAGGTTCAATCATGACTACCTTATTCTTCGAATCAACACGGATGATTCGGTTCATTCTACTCAAGTCCAGAATGACCGTTCCCTTCACTTTAGGAATGCTACCTCCATTCAATCGAGGAGTGCCCGAACTTATCGGAATCAGGGGGAAGTATGACTTGTTTGCCAATTCTACTATCTGAGAAACTTCCTCAGCAGACGATGGCCACACAATCAATGAAGGCAACTCTCTCTCAGTGAATCCATGATCACCTGAGAGCTGTTCAAGCAGTTCGTGTTTGTTAGAAACCTTGTCAGTTCCAACAATCTTTGTCAGTTCATTGTATACCGATGCATTCACTATGTTTTCACCACATGTTCATCCGTTCTCAAATACTACTCCGGTACCACCAATAGGATATTGAAATTCTATGGCGCCAGATTCACACACTTGATAACATGCTGCGCATTCAAAACACTTAGACTTGTAGTCGTCGACAATGTATGCCTTGTCATCCTTCTTCTTCCAAAGATTAACTATGCAGATGATAAGACAACGTTCACACATCGTGCACTTGTCTTGGTCAACACTGATGAAATCTCCAGTACCAGGGATTCTCTTAACCAAGTCATTGATTTGGATATCCATATTCTCATTCCTCCTCGTCATCTGCAGCCATGAAAGCCTGTGCAAAAGCCATCTCAAGTTCAGGATTTGCTGCAAGCAGTTTTTCAGGGTCTGTAACCATTTCCATGTTCTCCTCTCCTAGGCTTGCAGTAAGTAAGGGCAAGATTTCTTTCATGAGCATAGGGATAATTTTCGGGAGATATCCTTTGATCGCTCTAGCAACCTGTCTGATTCTTTTTGGATGAGGCTGGGACCAATCAATAATTCCTCCTAATATTTCTGAAATCATTGGTACAAGCCATGACATGTTTTCTTTTGGACTGAATGGAAGCACCTTCCAGATGCTATATAACTCTGGACCTGCTTCAAAGTCCTCACCGATACTAGTATTCTTCCAAGCAGTATCATATCTCGATAGGAATTCTTTGGAAGTATCACCAGCGGAGATTGCTTCCGCTGCAGTAATCGCAGCAGCTCGCCCTGTTATCATTGCAGGATAGATACCTTCTGCTTCAAGGGGACATGGGAAACCTCCTGCATCGCCAATCAATATCACATTGTCCGTATGTGTATCATGAGGATCTCCTTGCCAAGGTAAAAGATGGGGATTACATTCTCTTGGCTTCGCATCAAGAATTCGTATCAACCTCTGGAAGAATTTCAAATTGACGAGACGATTAAGATAGTATAGAGGATTTTTGTCCCACCAAGTCATCCAATTTCCTAAACCGATATGAAACCCATCATTGAAGAACACTTGATATGCAGCAGGGCAAACAGCAGACCACCAGACTGCTAATGCTTCATCACCCATTATGTCGTCAATCTTCTTAGGATCGACTTGGAAATCATATTGTGGGACTAAGGTGACTTGTTTTTGATTCCACCTTGTACGCAATCCGCTCTCTCGAGCAACCATTGAGATAACGCCATCAGCTCCAATTACAAGTCCTCGGTACTTCTCTCCTTTCTCGTCTATAACTCCCACAACTTTCCCGTCTTCTTCTAGTAAGCCAATGACAAGGGTAGATGTCTTTAGCTCAGCACCGGCATCAGTGGCAAATTTAGCAATCCACGGATCGAACTCACTTCTGTAGATATTCATAGTGATGAAAGATTTTGCAGGTTCATAGCTCACAGATTTTGTGGGTCTTGTCATGATGTAACTCGAGACTACACCTTGTGAATCTACAAAGTAATTCCTTGCAGCTGCGCCTGCTCTCATCGAGGGACATTTGTCTGGTCTGAGTTCCTTCATGATATCAAAATCAAGCCACATCCTAGGACCTAGACCACAGCCTGAGGAATTCTTCTCTCCAGGTTTTCTACCTCGTTCAAAAAATATTGTTTTTAGACCTCGTTCAGCGGCTTCCTTTGCCGCGGTAGAACCTCCTGGACCAGCACCAACAATTACGACATCATAATTATGAGCACTCAAAACCTCATCCTCCTTCCTCTGATGTTTTAGAATCAATTAGTTGAATTTCCTTCCTAATTGCTTTCACTTTCTCGAGTAACATTCGCTTTCTCTGAGATAGGAGATACCGTTTCAAATCTTGATCATCAAAATTCCGAATCGCACTGATTATCGTCGTTTCAGGAATAATGTCATCTATTCCAAGTTCTAGGAAATTTTGTAGAATGCTAGCTGTAAAACCAACAGGTAGTCTCTCAGCAGCTACCTTCATGAAGATATAATTGAAAAGTACATAGTCATTTACGAAATCCTTCGTATCACTCACAAATGACAGCCCTTGTTTTGTCATGCTATAGTATGTAGTTTCTTTCTTTTCTTTCTCGGAGATGAAACCTTTCTTCACAAGCGTCTTCAAAGCAGGATACACTGTACCTGTTTTAGGGATCCAGACACCTTCAAAATCGTCTCGAAGATTCTTGAGGATCTCATATCCATATTTTGGACCTTCAAGGAGTTGTATGAAGATTAACATCTGCATAGGAGTGATTTTTCCTCCTGTTGGTAGGAAAGGTCTGATACTCATGTGAACACACACTAGGTAGAATTCTACGCAGTTGCATTCTACCTAGTTATAAGTCTACATCATCTCCCAATAGAAATCATCGACATAAGACGTACATCTTCGCGTAGGTTCGACATACATGATGTCCGTTTTGTAACATACTGTCGTAACGCGACTTTATACCAAGTTTTGTGAATGGTATCAGTGCGAATAGGTATCGCATCATCTCTCTATCTCCTACTCCAAGAAGCGAAAACCTGGCGCAATGCATAGGACCTTCACCCGTGATGTATAAAGATCTCCTCATCTTTTCCTAGATTGCGCCGGGGCCCTTTTTTGGGTCTCTTTTTTTCTCTTGATTTCCGAGCTATGAGGATATGTATATTGTTTCATATTATATAATATGAGGATTAAGCGTGTCGAGTGGAGATATCGAAGGACTATTCGAATCTTGTGAAAAATCAGAGGTTAAAGTCATTGGGACTTGCCCCTGCTTCTGGATTATGGATGGAAAACCAGTGTGTCTAAATGGCGAATCCATAGAAGATATTGATGCTTTAGTGGTGCATCCAGATATTATTGAGGCATCAAGTGGTTTAGTTTCAGATCAAGTTCGTGGTGAATTACCTTTATGTCATAAAGCTATCCAAGTGAGCGGGATTGATGACACTTTTATCTGTGTATCTAGACAGATACCTGTTACAATAAGGAAAAACACACTTACAAGAAGAATCTTGACAACTGCTCTTGACCTCCTTCCAACTAACATGTTTTCTTCTATAGAAGATGTATGCACCGAATGTCTTTACAAAATAATTTCCTCTTTTCTATAAGTATAGAGACACATTGCGTCAATTACACCTCTTAAATTAGGATTCAATAACTCTATGTAGCTTGGAGATGAAACATGTCGATCCTAAGTAATAAGATGGCAATGGGTGCACTCGTTGTAGGGCTTCTTGGTGTGGCTTCGGTCGGGATATATCTAGCTTTGAACATGAACATGAATTATAATGATGGTTCAGTCAAAGTGACTTTGCTTTATAATGCAGGAGTCATGATAGAGGCTAATGACGAAAGACTCTACATTGACCCTACCACTCTTCCAGATAACCAGACTGAATTTCCAGCTGATGCAATCCTTGTTACTCACCCGCATGGGGACCACTATCACTATGCGGCGATTGAAAAGATAGCAACTGAAGAAACAGTGTTTGTTTTTCCAGAGAATATGTCGACTGAGATTAACCGCCATGATGGCACTGGTGTAAATCCAGGAGATACTCTTGAAATTGGGAGCTTCACAGTCACTGCATTCTGGATGTACACACTTCCTCCAGGTCCAGAATATGATGCATCACATCCAAGAGAAGCGAATTGGACTTCATACATAATTGAAGTAAATGGAATGACTTTCTTCCACGCTGGCGATTCAAAGAATATTCCAGAGTATGAAGAACTTGAAGGAACAATTGATGTCGCATTCCTTCCTCTAGGGCCAGGTTGTCAGACTATGTGCGATGATGAGGTTGTTGATGCTCTTCAGGTAATTGAACCCGAAGTCTTAATTCCAATCCATTATGGAGAGGGAACTGAGGATAATTTTGAAACAGTTTATGGTACACAGGTAGAGAACCTGGGTATTGAACTAATGATACTTGCATATTGGGAAGGTACTACCTTCACGATAGAGTCTTCATAAAATAAGAATGTTAGAGTAACAGTCGATCAGAGGGGGGGTCTCCCCCCTCACCACCACAAGTCACTTTTTCTCCTGAAATGCTTCGAAGGCAAGTCGCTTGGCTTTCTCCTTCATATCAGCAATATTTCGTCCAATCTCTCTCACATCTTCATACATATCCATTTGTGCAGAGATTCCCTTTTCGACATAAGCAGAAACAGCCTCAGATCTACTCTTAAAAACTTCAAGTTCAACAAGTGCATCAAGGATTTCAACAATATCAGAACTCAGACGAGTCATCACGTGAACCTCGCGTTTCTTGAGTTCAAACTCCTCGGAGTATAACTCACCGAGGATGCGTTCTTTAAGTGTGGCTTGTACAGTGCCACCCTTTGATTTTTCTTCGTCAGACACGTTACGTTCACCCATGTTACATTAAAGGTTACATGAATACTTTACACAATGACCTATTTATATATTGTGTATTGGGATAATAAGTAACGAAATATATATAAGTTGTCAGAGGTAATACTATTAACAGTTAAGCTTCCAATTTGGAAGATAAGAGGGAGATAAAATGGATGAACTCGATAAAACCCTGCTTCTAAAGTTCCTGAAGAACTGCAGAGCCTCATACAGGCAACTTGCACGGGAACTGGGAGTCACTACTCCAACAATCAAGAGGAGAGTAGATAGTCTTGTAGAAGCGGGAATAATCGAAGCCTTTACTGTGGACATCTCACAAGAAACTCTAGGTGTCAGCTGGGCATATGCTGAGATCACGACTGATTTATCAGAAGATCGCGCCAAGCTGATTGATGAGATCTCTAATAATAAATCAACAAGTGAAACCTTCGCAGTAGGCTCTAAGAAGTACATCTCATTTGCAGAGGTCTCCCCTGACGCTGCGTACGAATATGGTAAGTACCTGCGTGGGTTACATGGTGTGAGTCAAGTTAATTTGATTCAAGCCCAACAAATACCAACCCAGCAGCTTTCAAATCGTTGTAAATACTCAACCAGAGGCAAAAAGGTTGTCTTTACTGCGCAACAAAAGAATGTACTGCATCATTTAATCGATGATGCTCGAATGTCTATTCAAGATCTCTCAGATAGAACTGGATACAAACCAAAGAGAATCAGAAGAATTCTCAGAGAGCTACAAGAGAGTGAAGGCGTTCATTTCACAATACGATTCAATCCAGCAGTGGAGTCTGTAATCAGCTTCATTCTCAAGATTGGGTTCGATGAAACCCAGATAACTCCATGTGAGATCGCAACCTGGTTAGAGAACGAATTTCCACAGGAATACTGGATGTCATTCCTCCTCCTCAATGGACCAGTGATGATCAACTACATGACAAGTGATAACCTTCCAAAGATAGAAGTCCTCCTCCGTCGAATGTTAGAGATACCATTTGTTCATGATGTTGAAACCGTCCTTATCTATCATAATCAGAAACCAAATGGGAATGGTTCTGATCGTGTGGAACAGGCTGTAGCTGCTTCTGCAGCCGCAGTACCTGTTACCGCGTAAAGTACAATCCTGACTCGTTTTCCTTTGCATCAAATGTATAATAGTGAGTACTAAAGCCCATTTTGAAATTCGATGAGTTATCATAAGCGACCCAAAATGGTCTATTTGTAACGGTACCATGTAACACTTCCGCCAAAGTATGTTATTCAACCACCTGTATGGAAGGTAGCTTCCTAACGCGATTCTATATTCATTCTATGCGTTGTATTAACTAAGCCATCCTTGAGGTTGACTCGGGGTGGGGATGTGGTGAAAAATGAATAAGAGAAAGACTCGAATGATTGCAGCAAGCTTAGCCTTCTGCTTTGTTGTTGTTGCCCTTTCTGTGGGAATGTTGGCACTTATGACACATGGCAGCGGTGCTAATGCAGATCCGGGCACTGCAGAGCGTGATCATGTGACTGATACACCTCAGGTCTACGCTGACCCTGGTGCTCAAGACTTCCGTGAGAACACTCCAGCTGTCTGGGCGGATCCCTATATTCTCCCTTTCAGGGTGATATCCCCGGATTAAACTGCGTCGGAATACTTTGCCTAGCGCCATGGCTATCGTGACGCTAGGCTCTTTTGTCTTCAAAATTTTCAAAAAAAAAGAGTGGTGTAAAAAAATGGATTGGTTAGATAAAAAAATCATAACAAGACTCATGGGCAACTCCCGAGAGTCATTCAGAAGCATCGCAAGAGAATTCGATGTGACCTGCCCTACGATAAAGAAGCGAGTGGATCGTCTTCGTCAGTGGGGTGTAATTCAGAGATTCTCTGCAGAGCTGTCCCAGGAGACTCTTGGTGTAGATTGGGTACTAGCAGAATTACGAACCAAGACGAACAATAACAAAGCTGAACTTCTACAGCAGTTTGCAGAACACAACTGCATAGGAGAAGTCCTTATGTTAGGCGGTGGACGATACTTCGTCTTTGCTGAGGTATGCCCTAGTGAGAGAAAGGAACTTGTGTCATGCATTAATGAACTCGATGATGTGCAATCAGCAACTCTAACAGATATTTTGCCAATCCGAAATGGTGTAATTAAAGGCGATTGCAGATTTACCACTCGTGGCGGCAAGATCAATCTTACAAGAAACCAGTTAGAGATTCTGAAGTACCTGGTATCCAATGCAAGAATGCCTGTGAATCAGATATCAGAACTGACTGGCTTCAGTGCTAAATTCATCCGTCGAGTAATTCGACGCTTCATTGAATCTGATGCAGTAAACCTGACTCTGCGTCTAAATCTACCATCATCTGGTAGGATAAACTTCATCCTGAAATACGGACTAGATGAGGACACTTCAGGACCAATAGACGCGACAGAATTCATTACTGAGATCTATCCTGAAGAGCATTGGTTTACGTTCTTCGATCCAGATGCAGACAACATGTTGCACTACATGACTGCTAGGAGCATCAGAGATGTAGAACACATAATTCAGGAAATAAATAACTTACATTACACGGAAAGTATTGAGGCACACATAATCTACAGCTCAATGAAGTCTGAGGGAAGGACCCGTGGATACCTTCAGGAATACGCAAAAAAAGCGACCTTGGAATCAAATGGGCTCCCTTTACTAGTCGATAGTAGAGTGTCAGTTTCATATTAGTAAGATTGAGATTCAGCAGTTCACGCTGAATCTCGTTCATTTCTTTTCTATTGTACGATTAGATTTTTTAGGAACCTCTCACCAACCAATTAGATTAGAAAATTCAGACATACGAGGCAGTGACCCAGTAACACTCTATGATTCAATCAATTTTGATTAAGAAATCCAAATATCTTGGAACCATTGCATCAAGTTTATGGAGGAAAGTTAATTGGGAGGTCGCAGACATCAGAAATTTCTCAGTACATCTCAAATCATATCAGTTCTAATGGCATTTATTTTGATCACATCATTTTTTACTGTAATTGATAGTATAGAAGTTTTTTCGCAGGATAAAAATCTACAAACTAGAGAGGAAATGATGAAGTCATTCGAACCAATACATGAGGTTTCTAAGATTAAGTTGTCAAATGGTGATGAATGGATTGCAGTTGATTCTACAGTGGAGATTGGTACACCTTCAGAAATAATTCAGCTCTTGTCGGATACAATGGGTATAACTCTACTTACACGAATAACTGGTTTTTGGACTTGGAATGTGACTTATAATGGAACTGAATATGACATTATTGATGCTCCAGGAATGTCCACCTCTAATATTGATGGATTGCCTAAAATACCAAGGATTTCGAGATACATCGAAATACCACATGATGTTGATATCGAACTCAACATTTCGTCATCGACTCCAATTTTGTTGAGTGATTACAATGTTTTACCATCTCAACCATCATCAATCAGCCTACCCAATACAACAAATAGTGAATTCATAATCAACAACGACACATACGAAACAAATTCATTCTATCCACTATACAATGCAACCACTAGTGGAGAGTTATCTAATTCACCTATCATCCTAAGAGGGCGACGATTATTGCATCTTAGCTTATACCCTATTCAATTTAATCCGATTTCAAATCAATTGATGATCTATCCTTATTTTCAAATTCGTATTAAATATCATACTCCTTCACAAATCCAGCCTGTAAATCAGTCTTTGATATGTGAACCATATGAATCAATATTTCGAGGACTTTTACTCAATTATCAAGAATCAGGTGAAAGTGATAATTCAACGGATTCAACGAGTCTTAAAACAGAAATGAGTAAGTTTCTTACAGCAAGCTATCCAACTGATGGAGCAGAATACTTGATTATTGTCGACCCAGCATTTGTTGAGGCTGCTGACAGACTTGCTGCTTGGAAAACTCGGAAAGGCCTCTTCACGAAAGTCTACACAACAGAATTCATAAAGACAGGATCAGTTGTCACGTGGCAGGACATTAGATCTTTTATTGAAACTGCATACTTCACTTGGAATCCAGCACCTGCCTATGTTTTACTCTTTGGAGATAGTGAACACATACCCTGCAATTACAGCATTGTACATACTGCAACATTCCCATACAATAATAGAGACTGGCTCTATCATGGTGCTAATGGAAGAATTGCGAGTGATGTACCATACTTTACTTTGGAAGGCAATGATTATCTTCCCGAAATAATACATGGAAGAATTTCAGTAGATAGCCTAGAACAAGCTAATAATGTTGTAGCTAAAATCTTGACCTACGAGATCAATCCTCCAATAATTCCGGATTTCTATTCCAATATTCTTGTTTCGTCTTATTTCCAAGATGAGAAGAACACGTTAGATCCAAGTAATGGATTAAAGAGAGATGGTATGGAAGAAGAACCATTTGTTATAACAACTGAAAATCTATCACAACACCTTATAGACAACTATCATTATAATATATACAAGTGTTATAGAACGAATCTAACACCACCAGAAGTAGTTCCCTTATTTCTATATGATGGAACACCGGTTGATTCATCGTTATATTGGCAATCGGGCTCCTCCAATGTAGTTGGAAATATTAGCGCTGGGAAACTTGTTGTTTTTCACATTGACCATGGAAATTCACAAAACTTCTTCCAGCATGACTATCCTGGAACACATAATCCTTACGGAAAAATTGATGGTTGGGGAGCTCCCAGTTTTACTACAAACCACATACCTTCACTTACGAATACAGAAGGTTGGCCGCTTGTATTGAGTATGGATTGTAATTGCGGATGGTTCGATGGAGAAATTGATCAAGATAATGGTGATGACAAACTTGTCAATGATTATGAATGCTTCTCTGAAAATATAACCCGAATAGCAGATGGAGGTGCCATTGCTGTTATTAGTACCACAAGAATCAGCTATAATATACCATCCGCAGATTTGCTACTAGGGGTAGCAAATTCATTTTGGCCAGGGAATTTGCCTACGGAAAACGATCCATTGTATAACATGGGTGCTGCTTTAGTCTTGGCTAAAGGTATAGTGGCTAATGCCCACGAAGATGGTATCGATCCTGACAAGAAGTCGAATATCACTCTACTCGAATATCATCTATTTGGAGATCCTGAAACCTCTTTATGGACCAGCTTACCCAAACCTCTTGAAGTTAATTATCCAACATCTATTGGAACTTCAAACTCACAAAAATTCGTTGTGACTGTCAAAAGCGGAGGGGAATCAGTCTTTAATGCTAAGATTTGTCTTCAGAAGGATGGAGATATCTATGAAGTCGAATATACGGATGTCCTAGGCCAAGCATGTTTCGATATCGATCCTAGTTCTGCAGGCACTCTCAATCTAACAGTTACAAAACATGATTATGTGCCTGAATTGCATACAATTAGTATCATTGAGAGTGATGCATCGTTAACGGTTTCTCCTGATAGAGGTGAATATGGAGATCTAGTAACTGTTCTACCAGTTGATTTCGATACAGGAGAATTAGTGGATATCCTATTCAATAATACTCTCTATCCTGATATTGCACAAACTGGAGATGACATTACTGTTCCGGATGGTCCTGAGGCGGTTGTAAACATCGTTGCAACTGGGAAGGATTCAGGATATGTAGCAGTCACAACCTTCACTAGAGTTGTTACACCAGGTCCAGACCCATACCTATACAGTCAATGGGCGGAATCAACATGGATCCTTGCTCCAGATCATGGACTACACTGGAATAATCCATGTATTCAGTTGTATGATGCGGATCACAACCCAGTTGCTTCGAATAATCTATATCTACTAGAAAACTATACGATTGAAGTTTCTATTTACAACAACGTTCTGGATATTGGTGCACCATCAACAACTGTTGAATTCAGATGGGCTCATTTTGGAGCAGGACAACGGACATGGAATCTTATTGACACAGATACTATTGATGTACCTCCAGGAGCGGATGCAAGTCCAACCATAGCCAAGGCTCATTGGGTTCCGACGAAAACAGGTCATTGTTGTTTGAAAGTTATCATTTCTACTATTAATGATGAGAACCCAAATAACAATGAAGGACAAGAAAACACGAATGTCCATGGTGTAAGTTCACCTGGAGAAGTGAATTTCACTCTAGAGAATCCAAAAGACTTTGGAGTCTTTCCATATTTGCAAGTCATACAAATGGATGAAGATAATGATGTTTGGGAGGCAACAATTCTCAATATCTCCAGTGATGCACTGGATCCAACAAAGAATCGAAGTCTAGTTCTGTGGATAAATCCACCACCCGATTTGGTGATTGGAGACTCAAACGATTTCATGGTCAACCTCTATATTAATGGCGAGCTGATAAACGGATTTATGACTACGATAATAAAACAAGAACCTACAACAACTCCGCCTCCTCCACCCCCATACTGTGATATCGTGTTGATTGTGGTATTCGTTGCAGCGGTGATTATTATCATTATAATCATATGTATCATCTGTAAGTGGAAATACCCACCAGAATAGGAATTATATTAGTGCATATGCAATAAATAAATACTCTTTTATTAAACCAGTTAGGAAAGGTTAAGCTAATTCGTGAGTGAGGTGGACTATCATGAGTTATAGAATAAGAAATTCTAAAGTTGCTTATGCAGATATGCTTTCACGAGTCTACAGCAGTGATACACTCAGAGCCATGGTTGGTGCTTTAGAAGGTAGAGATTATGCTCAGTTGAGTAATCAATCAGGCATGTTATTCAACATCGAAGCATGGTGGTATTTAGTATTCAGAACCTGTAATGCAGAAGGTGCTATCGCAGTCGCACGATTCTGCAGTCCTGCTTATCACGGTGTTGCTGATGCCGCTGCGGTAGATGCAATTTTCAATGGCTATGCAAATCCTGATGCAGTTAATGATGCTTTCGAAGCCTGTCTTCTGACTCTAGGTAATTGGTGGGAAACAGGATATGCTGATATCATTGCTGATGGTGTTGGTCCGTGGCCAACTGGTGATGATTAAGTAATCTGCCACTACAAACTTGAATCGTATGTATCGATCTGGAAGATGTTATCTATGAGTGATGCAAGCGTTCCTGTTATTAATGCGAATTCTGCATTCCTTGATTTGATACTGAAATTAAAGAAATTGCCCGTTTTACGAGGTATCATCACAGTACTGGTTGGTCGTGATAAAGCTCAATTGGCAAATCAGTCCGGAACTTTGCTTAATGTTGAAAGTTGGTGGTACCTTGTATTCAGAACATTCAATGCAGAAGGAGCGATGCTTTTTGCTTCATTCTGTCAAGATATGGGACCAGCTGAATGGTATTACTATGATATTGACTACATTCTTCACAGATTCATAAGATTTGCATTATCACAACAAAATTGGTGGGAAACAAGTTATTGTGATATCATTAACATGTTTCAAGAAAAAAGCTACCTACAATACAAACGTAGAGTTACTCCTAGATTAACATCAAGAGCGCTTGGTATTGAGCAGAGAGTCTAGTTGTTCGTTTAAGAAATCAAGACCCGGTTCATTTCCCAAAGAGCGGATCTTGGAAATCAATGTTCTAAGTTCGCCATCATCTTTTTTGTGGATAGCTAACATTACTTTGAGTAGATACACTTGACCAAGTACACCTATTAGCTCGTCTGAAATAGCTTTTACTTCAAGAAGATCCAACCATGTTTTTGCTAGTCGGTTTTCTATTGTGCACGCCATGACTACATCCAGTTGTGCAAGATGATGTAGGATGATAATTGAGAATTCCATTCTGCCCTTTTCTTCATAGATATCCAAAGCGTCTTCAAAGCTCTTTGAAGCAGCATAGTAGTCACCTTCATACATCTCAAGAACACCAGAAACAAAAGAAAGCCATCCAAGAAGGATGTCAATTCCAGACTTCAAAATAGATTCACGAACAGAATCAATTAGTTTCACTGCTTCCGAACTTTTACGTAAAAGCACTAACGACCATGCTTGATTCAGGATCGCTCTAGGCTTGATCGCTGGATGACTTTCAAAGTCGATTTCAGCATATTTCCCCCATTCAAGCCCAGCAGTAGGGAGTCCAATTACATTATACAGAGTAGAAAGAAATGTAGCATAAACCCCTCTTGGTAAGTCCATTAATTCTCTAATCTGTATTACTTCTAAGTTCCTTTCAATTGCTAGATTATATTCACCTCGAATTGCTTCAAGTTTACTGAGATAGTAAATTACTGATGCCAGACCAGCCTTATTACCAAGAGATTCCATGAGCTCCTTAGCTTTTAACAACTCTCTCTTTGATTTGGTTCTATCAGTTTTCTGAAGGTAGTCAGACTCTCTCCTCAAATAGTATGCTAACCGCACTACATCATTATGTTTCTCAGCACTTCTGATTGCCTCTTCTGTGCACCTTGCTACCTCATCTTGGTCTCCATCTCTGAGAGCCTTTTCACGTAGATAGTCATAGAGCATCGTGTTGTAGAAATCCAGTGATGGATGAGTATCTACTATCTTCTTGATTGTTTCCAAGTTTGAGCTATCATACAAAACTTTCGGATAATGTAGTAAATCCACTTCGAACTTGAGAAATCGCATCTCCAGTTCCAGCCATGCGTCTGGTTTTGTCGATAAGATTTCGTCTGCAGATTCGTGTACTTTAATAAGATCTTCTTGATTTCCCTGATGAACACTAGCATAGAATAAATTTGGTCTGAGGATTAGCATCTTACCATATTTCTTTGCAACAGCTTCGATATTATCCATATCTAGAAGTAGGGCAGAATGATGGATTGCGAAATAAACAGCAAGGTCCGTAACTTCTTCATTTAGAACTTTATCATTCAATCGCATAACAAAATCATGATAATTCTCAGCGTCGTCCATAATTGATTGCATCAAATTCCTAGACTCACTATCCAAGAATGGAAAATACTGAGTAATTGTTCCAATTGGTTCCAAATGCTACATTCTCCCACGCGACAGATTCAACCAAACAATATTGACTACAGATTTTGAAGAGTCTTTCGATAGAGAGAATCAAACTAATAGGAGAGTGAGTTTCTTGCTTAGAAATGACATATTGGGATTCTCTCCAAGAAAACGGATTGTTTCTACTTGCATCAATAATTCACTCTCATCATTTCGAGTGATTGCAAGCTCAGCTTTCAATAAATGAACCAATCCCATAATCCCAGGTAAATCATCCGATTTCGCCTTTGATTCAAGAACAGAAAGCCATGTGTGTTGTTTCACATCATTAGTTTTTACTCGCACGTCTATCAGAGCTAGATGATAGAGAAACATCAGACCATATTCTAAAGCAACTTTTCCTTCATAAATTTCAATTGCGTCTTCAAGGCTCTCTTTTGCGGATTCAATAGTTCCTTCTTCAAAATCGTATAATCCGGATACAAAATTATACCAAGCAAGCATCGTGTCCATACCTGATTTTAGAATTGGCTCACGAATTGAGTCTAAAAGAAATGATGCTTCAGTTCTATCTTTCAGCAATATTAGTGACCAGATCTGATTGATAACAGCATGTAACTTCACTCCAGGGTGGCTGTCGTAATCCATTTCAGCATACCTCGCCCATTCCAATCCAGCTTCAGCATCACCTATCATATTGTAAATAGACGACAGAAAGGTAGCATGAGCACCTCTTGAGAGATTCATCTTCTCTCTAATCTGAATAGCTTCTAAAATATGGTCTATCGCAAGATTGTACTCTCCTCGTGTTGCATCCAATCTCGCAAGGTAGAGTAAAGAAGAAGCTACCCCGGCTTCATTTCCAAGTTTTACCATTAGTTCCTTAGATTTTTCCACAGCATCTTTGGCATGCTTAAGGTTGCGACTTCTAAGTGCACCTGATTTAACTCGTAAGTGATAAGCAAGCCTTACAATATCATCATGTTTCTCAGCATATTTGATGGCAAGGTCTGTGTATTGATCAATCTCTTCACGGTTACCATCCCTTGAAGCCTTCTCTCGAAGAAAATCAAAGAGAAATGCTTTGAAGAAATCATACTTTGGTGAACTCTGAATTAATCTTTCCAACGTATCAAGATTCTTCGAATCATATATCACTGTGGGATATAGTAGTAAGTCTATCTCAAACTTCAGAAACCTCGTTTCTATCTCAAACCACGTTGGAGGATTTGTAGCAAGTATAGCATCTGCAGATTCGTGAACTTTCTCTGCATCTTCTTCATTTCCTTGAAAGACTCGGGCATAGAAGAGATTAGGTCTTAGAATCAACAGCTTCCCGTATTTCTTTCCTACATTCTCAATACTATCCATATCTAAGAGTAGCGCAGAATGATGAATTGCAAAATAAATGGTAAAATCAGAGACTTCCTCAGTCAGCACGCGTTGATTTAAACGCATAACAAAATCATGATAATTGGTAGCATCTTCCATAGTTTCTTGAAGAATCACTCTTGTTTCGTCGTCTAAAAATGGAAAATACTGAGTGATAGTCCCAATTGGATCCAGCAAGCCCAGCCTCCCAAATGGTAGCTACAACACTATCTTTTAGCAGATTTAGATGATGAGTCTTTCGTTCGGAATCTATGGCAACTCAAGGATCATCTTCAGTTCTTTCCTGAGGTATGAAATACTATGATTCTTCGATAACTCTCTTATTTTAACAACCAATTCTTGGAATGATTCCTCATCATTTCTTGCAAGAGCAACCTTTGCTTTCATTAATAGAACCTTACCAGTAATCCCAGGTAGGTTGTCCTTGACCGCTTTGTCCTCCAAGAATTGAAGCCATGGATTCTCGATTCCATTCAGTACACTACCTGATGATGAAACCATAATAGCCACATCAAGTTGAGCCAAATGTTGCAAGAATATCAGATAGTTATCGAGTGTGCCTTTTTGCTCGTAGATTTCAATCGCTTCCTCTAAGCTTTTGGATGCAGATTCAGTATCTCCCAGTGCCAACTCATAAACTCCAGTGACAAATGAAAGCCAACCAAGAAGAATCTCAACACCGGAAGATAGAATGATTTCACGTGCTGAGTCAATAAGAGTTAGAGCTTCATCAAATCGTTGCATCAAGATTAGTGCCCATGCTCTATTCAATTGACCTCGAGGTTTCACTATCGGTGATGCATGTGCCTCAGCCTCTGCTAGTCTTGCCCATTCCATAGCAGTAGCTGGTTCTGAGATTACATTGTAATATGTCGACAATACTATAGCGTATACAGCTATTGACAGGTCAAGGGATTGTCTGATTCTAATGACCTCCAAGATACGGTCAATTGCTAGATTGTACTCGCCACGTACTGCGTCTGTTCGAGCGACATAGAACAGGAGAGAAGCCATTCCAGCGGTATTTCCGAGTTCTTCCATGAGATGATAAGCCTTTGTTAGTGAATCCCTCGCATCAGCAAGGTCTGTGGAATGTAAGAAGTCAAATAGGAATCTTATGTGGTACGCTAGTCGAACCCTATCATCATGTTTCTCCGAGCTTTCTATTGCGAGATTGATGTTTCTAAGCGCTTCTTCGGTATCTCCATCTCGGGTTGCCTTCTCGCGAAGACAATCGAATAGGATATTTTCAAAGAATTCGAATTTCGGTGAGCTCTTGATCAATCGCTGTAGTTGATCTTGATTGGATACATCGTAGAGAACCTTGGGGTATTCCAGCAAGTCGACCTCAAACTTCATGAATCGCATTTCAATCTCTAACCACCTTGCTGGTTCAGTTGCAATGATGGCATCTGCAGCCTCATGTACCTTAGGGATATCATCTAGATTCCCTTGAAGGACACTTGCGTAGAATAGATTGGGTCTGAGAATGAGTAGTTTTCCAAATCTTCTTCCAACTGCTTCAATTTTCTCCATGTCTAAGAGGAGTGCTGCATGGTGAACTGCAAAATACAAGGCGAGATCAGAAACCACCTCAGATAATACACGTTCGTTTAATCTTCTGACAAAATCATAGTAGTTTGTGGCATCATCCATAATTGATTGCAGCAGGTCTCTTGAATCATCATCCAAGAAAGGAAAGTACATGGTGATAGTCCCGAGTGGTTTCATTCTTGCTAGCTCCCAACCCGTGACGTGCGCTCACAGTACTATATGAATTTCAAGATAGGTCTTTCGACAACTCCAATTGACCGAGTATTTTTCTTTGAGATATATAATAGAAGGTCGATAGTTTGCCATGATTGGAAACAATCTACATCACAAGCTCTTCAAATTCAGTCTCAGATTACATAAGTAGAAAATGATAATACACGAAGACCTCTGAAATCCACTTGTGATGAAAATGGCTGACATAGGGTACCCTGAGTTTATCAAGAAACTTCCAAAGGCGAAGATCAATTTCCCTGGAGTGGCTGCATGGATTGTTCAGGGCAAGAACGAACAAGTAGGTTTCTTTGAGATTGAGGCTGGAGGAATTGTTTCACCACACACACATGGTGCACAGTATGGCTTTGTGATTGAAGGTGAGATGGAACTCACTATCGGTGGAGAAGCAAGAGTCTACAAAAAGGGTGATTCGTATCACATTCCAGATGGTGTAGAGCATAGTGCAGTGTTCCGGACATTTGTACGCGTGATGGATTGCTTTGCAGACGTAGATAGGTACCAGACTGAATAGGGGTTTTGATTAAACCTCTGTTTTTTGAATGGATAAGAATAAACGTAGGAATGAACTGCAATTCTGCAACCACATACGCAGGGTGCAGGGAGCTGACAGAGTCTTCAGAATCATTATCAGATATTGATCGATATCTCACTATAGTTCGAGATAGGCTAGAGAGTACTGAAGGTGTTGATAGACTTGTACACCAGTGGCGTTTTCTTGAGGATATAGGTCTCGATGAGTTCTATGGTTGTGACATAAACATCATCCCTTTTCTAGATCAAATCCCCCCTGGATCAGACATTGTTGACATTCGTTCATATTTACAACACAGCTTGGTTGAGGCACTACTAGACCAGTTGGATTCGGAAAGGAGCACAGTTCTTCTTGATGTTGAAAAGATGAAGAAGACTCCAGCAGAAATTCTAATTCCAAGAATCCAAGACTTACGCAGGAAAGAAATCAGAAATTCTCAAGTTCGAGTAAAAGGACGAATATATCGGTACTACGATGTCTTCATGAACGAGATTGAGAGGGAGGTCATTCCCTTTCAAGGGCAAACGGTGAATCTAGAGGACTTGTGGCTAACAGCAGTTGGATATCAAATTCTGAGTAAAGCTGGAGTGGGAATCCAGACGGATTTGCAAGGTCTGAGGAAAATCGAAAAATCTCTCAACAGGATTGAGATTCCTATTAAAATCGATAGTGAACAGAATCCCATAGAAAGGAACAAAATCAAGATATCCGAGGCACTTAGAAATCTAATTCTTTCACAAGTTCCGAAATATGAAAATCACGAAGAAGATTCAAAACGATTCAAATAAAGCAATGATTGAGTGAAATATGACAGCACAAGTACCTGATGAGTTTCGTTATGAGGGTGAAATGTACTCTCTCGTTGGTTTGGATGGAGAGGGGCTCTTCATTGCAGAGGAGTTTGGATTGAAACTCGTCGCAGCCTCGACAGCATGTTGGCGTGGTCATGTGATGAAGTACGATTGCATCGATGGAGAACTTGTCCTTAGTGGAATTGATATCAGAACTCAAGAGGAACCACCAATAATTAATAATACCGAAGCTCGAAGTCTAGAGAATGAGTCTGGATATAGTATGTTCTCCCATTCTTACGAAAATCTAAATCTCAAGACAAGTTTCACAGGTTCAATGCTCCTTGCAAAGGATTTCATTGAATCCATGTATGTTCACCTGGGATTCCAGAGACCTATGGCATTTAGAACAGTGCTCGAAATTCAAGTGCAAGATGGTGATATCATATCAGTAAGCGATCTTTCTGAAAAAATGGAAGATCTTCGCGAGCGTAATGGAAGTAAAGGCGCACAACCGGTATCAGATTCTGATGAAGATGTTAGAAGTTGGATAGAAGATACTTTCTCCCTTGATTACGATATAGAGTAGTATCTATTAAGAATCTCCCACTCGATTTCTAACTGGTGTAGTATGGTTATGGAAGGTCTAGTTTGATTTTCTTTTCAGTGGTCAATTCTTCAGGGTCTACATCCTGAAATCGGCCAGATGCTTCGCGAATGGTAAGCGTACCGTCTTCTTCTAGTCCTGTAACATAACTACCAGCATGTACACCCCATACCCCAACATCAGTATATTCTCTGACATATCGAGATTTGTGTATCGACCACTCATCTAGCTCCTCTGGCTTTGTAACCTTCTTTGGGGCGATCTCTAGAAGACCTATCCAGTCATAATGAACATATGCGGAATATGGATCTCCACTTGCTCTATCAGTTGTCTGATCCATTGTAGTGCCACTCATAGCTATGTCAACCATAATTGTCAACCATGGACCTGTTTCTTTCTCACGACTCTTCGCACTTGCAGCGCTATCAGGTCTATAGCTTCCAAACTCAGTATAGTCATTCAACCATGGAAGATCGATATTCGAGTCCAATCTATTTCTTAACTCAACAAGCAGTCCGTCAACATCCAATTGCCCCACACCACATCAACAAAGAACAATGCGGTATTTAACTCAGCCTTATTGATTTCGATTGGAATTTGGGGTAAATGCACATGAATATAAGGGTTCGAACTGAGAAAATAGATGCAGGACAGCAAGTATGATGCGCTTTCTCAGAAAGAGTTCGTGATTGGTCATTCCCATTTCGCACTTACCAGATGAATACGCTAGTTTTGATAACCTGCAATCACTATGCATTTTGCATGATTGAGTGATACATATGAGTTACGACGACAGAGAGCCTGTAGAGGCTAATGTGGCTGAACTAAGGCCACGAATGAAGAACTTAGTCATTTCGTTCCAAGTTGTTGAGCTTGGAGAAGAACGTGAAGTATCTTCGAGAAATGATGGTGCAACACATAGAGTACTAGATGCTACCGTTGGAGATTCAACTGGAACAGTTGCAGTTCCCTTATGGGATGACAACATTGACAACATCGAAGTCGGTAAGACCTACCTTCTCAAGAATGGATATACAGGTCTATTTAGAGGAAACCTCCGCTTGAATGTTGGTAAATATGGCGAAATTAGTGAAGCTGAAGAAGCCATTGAAGAGGTCAACATGGAGAACGATATGTCTGCTGAAGAACACGAGGACACCCGACAACGCGGAGGCTACGGTGGAGGCCGTGGCGGCGGATACGGTGGTCGTGGCGGTGGTTATGGCGGCGGCCGAGGTGGCGGCGGTTATGGCGGCGGCGGTGGCGGCGGCGGATATGGTGGACGCGATCGCAGAGGCGGTGGCGGATACGGTGGTAGAGACCGACGCAGTGGCGGCGGTGGTCGCAGATACTAAGCTAAAAAAAAACACTTGAAACCAAAAGAATACGGGGAGCCAAAATGGATACCCCGCATTTCCTTTTTCTTTTTCATTTTCTTGACCGGTAGATTATCATAACACTCAGAATGATAAACATCATAGAAGTGGCTGTTAAACCATAAATTGGTATGTTCAATGGTATAGGATGAATCTCAACAATTATTGAATCATCTATATCAGTACTCAAAACATCTGATGATAATTACAGTCAGTATATACATTCCAGCCCAATATTCACTCATATTATAGGTTATTCTATGAGATGTTGTCCATCAAAAAAGGAACACCCAACAACGCTTTTAGAGACATTAAGCCTATTTACTGAATAGAAGAGTTGTTATCAGCTGAATGGATGCTTCTGGGAGGATAGACTTGCCAACTACTCATCATGAAAAGGTACTAAATGCTGAGGAAATGATGCAACGAGGCGAATACAGTAAGGCTCTCGAGTTGGCGTCATCAATTCTGGGTAATGATAACATCACTGATGACATCGGATTTCAAGCTAGTCTAATAATGAACAAAGCCAAGATAAAGCTCGGTAAAATGGAAGAGGCTGAAGAATCGGTTCTTGAATTGTTGGACCATTCAAGCAATCAAGATAATCTATGGAATCAATCAGATTTGTTGCTACTAAAATTAGAAATCATGTGGAGACAAGGTCAGATTGATGAGGGATTTGTTATAGTTGGTAAATTAGAGGATATCCTCGATGAATTGAGGAAGGATCTCATAAACGAAACCGAAGATAGATACCATCGCATTCAAGGTGATTTGTACAGACATAAAGGGATACTATACTGGTACAAAGGGGAATTTGACGATGCTAGTAAATGTCACCAATTAAGTTTGGAATCTTGTAAAGATAGAAATGATGAAAGAGGTATTGCTGTTTCATATAATAATCTTGGATTAGTATACTGGTCTATCGGTAACCTAGACGAAGCATCTCACTATTACGAACAGGCAATGCGAATTCAGAACAAACTTGGAAATCGATATGAAGTTGCAACTATACTCAGCAATCTTGGCAATGTATACATGTTAAGGGGAGAAATAGAGAAAGGATATGAGTATCATCAAAAATGTCTGAAGGTCAGAGAGGAACTTGGGAATAAGAGGGACTTAGCTCTTACTCTAACCAATTTAGGTTCTGTTTATCAGACCTTAGGCGATTTTAACCAAGCATTAGACTGTCTGCATAAGAGTCTTGAATATTATCAAGAAACAGTTGACTACTCAGGTATGAGTTTAACATTCAACAACTTAGGGAGTATTCATCAAATTAGAGGAGAGCTGGACATTGCTCTGGAATATCATAGGAAAAGTCTAGAAATAAGACAAAAACAGAATGCAAAATATGAAATCGCACTCTCATTACTGAATTTGGGAGAATTAGAACGGAGAAAGGGCAATGGTGGAAAAGCAGTCGAGTTCTACAGACAGAGCCTCTCGATTTACGAAGAGGTTGGGAATGACACATATACTACAATCGCTCTTTCCTATCTAATTAATTTCTCCCTAGAAAATAATCAACGTGATCTTGCACTTCAATATCTCTCAAGATTAAAAGAGCTGAACGAGAGTTGCAACATTCCCCTGATAAATCAGAGATATAAATTAGCTAATGCTCTTGTCTTAAAATCAAGTAAACTAACTCGTGATAAACTTCAGGCTCAAGAAATCCTTAATGAAATAGTCAACGAGGAGAGTACTAGTCACGACCTCACTGTAAATGCGATGATTCATCTCTGTGACCTTTTACTCTTTGAGTTAAAAGTTAGTGATGATGAGAACTTACTGAGTAGAATCAACGAATTAACTGCAAAATTACTAGAGATAGGGAGAGATCAAGGGTCATTTACTCTTCAGATTGAAACTAACATTCTCCAATCGAAGCTGGCATTGATTGAGGGAGATCTGGATAGAGCAAGAATTCATCTTGCCCAAGCTCATATTACGGCTCAAGAAAAAGGCCTACACTTATTGGCCAGAAAGGTTGCTCATGAGAGAGATATTCTTCAGTCACAACTTGACAAGTGGGAAAATATCATTAAGAAGAATCCACCAAAACAACAAATGGCTGATTTAGCCAATCTTGATGAATTTCTTGAACGAATGATTAGGAAGACGGTCTCAGTTCTCTCAAATGACGAGAAGAAATACTTGGATGACGAAGCGATTAGAAGGAAATATACTCTGGAATATCTTGATTTAATGAAGAATACTCAGAAATCGGAGAAGCGTAATTTTCGAATCGGTATCGCACAAATGGGTCTATCAGATACTGGTGATATCCTCAACGAATTCTATGAAGAATTAGGTACAGGGTTGTTAGGAATTAAGATGGAGAAAGTGAATATCGTAAGAGAAAAAATCCATACCTTGATTGACAGAGCCCATGAAGAATCCATCAAAGTTCTTCTTTTCCCTGAGATGACAATTGATTTGAATTATTCTGAATTACTTGAGGAAATAATATCACTTGCAAAGAAATATGAGATGTACATTATTCCTGGTTCATTTCATATTTCCAAGACAAAACAGAATATCTGTCGAGTCATCTCACCAGAAGGAATCATCTGGGAACAGGCCAAACACATTCCAGCAATTATTCATCTACTTGATGAACGCTTCACCGAAGGCATAGATGTTAGCAGTTATCCAAGAAAGATTACGGTATGCAACACAGAATATGGTAGAATTGCCATTGCTATCTGCCGAGATTTCCTAGATATGGACCTTAGAGTAGAACTCAAGAATTTTGACCCTCCTATAGATTTAGTTTTGAATCCTGCCTTTACTCCCGTGACTGCAGACTTCAAAGCTGCACACTTTGATGCGAGACGTTCAATCTATGCATACTGCTGTTTCGCAAATGTTGCAGAATATGGAGATTCCATTATACATGCTCCAGAAAAAGATAGGATGGAGAACATCATTTCCAGAGGAGAAGAAGGAATAATATTCAAAGATGTTGACCTATTTCAACTTCGATCTGAACGGAAAAAATGGGAGAGTATTCAGAAGAAACAGCGCTCATTTATTCAAAGCACGAAAATATAGCTCATTTCTTTTCGGAGTCTAGTGTGAATTTTATTCGAAGCTCACGAATTAGATTGTCCAGAGGTTCAGGATTTACTTGAGTTGTCTTGCGAATTACACTGGAGTGAAGTTTGACATTGGGAGAAATTCCTAGCTCTGACAATGATTTACAGGAGAAAAGTGGTCCAACATCTATTTTCAAGATCTTGTTATTTGAAACATCGAGTCGTTCCAAGGAATCCTTTCCATATAGAGGAGATGCATCAAAACTGATTATCTGATTGTTTTGTAATGTTAATACACGAAGTCGTTTATTTGCTCCAATAGGACTTAGATCTATTCGTTTAATCTTGTTATCGTGTAAAAGTAACACTTCAAGCAGAACGCAGTCACTAGTAAAACCAAGGTCAACAATTCCAAGCTTGTTTGAACTTAGGTCAACATGTTGAAGCTCTTTGCAATTTGACAAAAGAGATGTGTCTACAGCCATCAAGTAGTTCTTGCTCAGATTCAAGACCCTCAAATTAGAGCAGATCGATATCGGCTCTAGGTCAAGAGTGATAATCCCGATATTTGAGAGATTCAATTCTTCGGTACTCTCAGAAACCTCTACAGAATACTTTTTACCACTTACAAGTCTTGCATTAATTTCTGCCATGCCATCCAAGGAAGTTTATACAATCTTTTGCTATTATGATTAACGAATAGTTCCACCAGAATACTATTTATTAATATTAGTTCATAATATATAATATAGTCAGGATCAGGAGCTACATGGGATGCGGCTTCCAGGGAGCAATATAGAGGTCACATTTGAATCTGAATGTGTTATAGTCCGAGATGGAAATACATCGAAGATTATAGACATTAGTGGAATGACCTTCGAAGATATTATTTCTGAAGTTCAAACATTTGCATATTTTAGGAACGTGCGTCCCGCTAGAAGACTAATGAAATTCATTCTCATAAGAGCTGGATTACCTGATCAAGAAGAATTTCCGAGGACTGATATCCTCGAAGAAGATGATATAGAAACACTATCACAAGCACTCGGTTCTGTGGATGAATTGGCTGATAGATTTTTATCACCTCATTACAATGAACCCAGTCCAATAGACAAGGAAAGTGAAGACGAACAGATAGAAGATGTTCCTGATACTAATGTAATAGAAGAACCACCCGAAGTAGAAACGCCACTAGAACCAGTGATACTACAATCAGAAAGGTCATCTATTTGGACAAGTGATGAAGAAGTGGAGATCGTCTATAGATTTGCACCTGAAAACATCCCCCAGGAGGAACCAATACCAGTTCTACCAGAAGGAAATAAGGGTGTGGAAACTAAATCAGTAGCGGATGATGTAGTTTCAATAACTGATTAAATGAACATCTTAAGAGATTTCCTCTACTCTAGACACATGAAGTATATCATGAGGAGACGATCCTAAATTTGACATCCTACATATCCTTAAGAAACACCATTTATCCTTTAGAAAGAATGCTTTACCGATCCCCCACGACCAGAGGAGAGACCTTCATTGACAGAACCTACTGATGTTTCTTCATGGCTGAATTTGGCATTAGAGCTCATGCAGTCAGGTAGGCTTGATGAGGCAGAAGAAGCAATCAGAGAAGCTCTGGAGATGGAGCCTAATTATGCGAACGCTTGGAATGAGTTAGGTATTGTACTAGGGTTCAGAGGCAGACATGAAGAAGCAATAGATGTTTTTGAGAAGGCTACTGAACTTGATCCTACACTTATCATATCTTGGATGAATTTGGGTGCTACTTATTGCAGACTTGAACGAATATCAGAGGCAGCTACTGCTTTCAGGCGTGCACTCGAACTCAATCCAACTGACGCGCAGACATGGAAAGATTTGGGTGATGCGTTCAAGAAGTTAACGAGGCTTGAAGATGCAGAAATGGCTTACCGGGAGTCGATTAAATTTGGTTCATCGTCAGGTGAAGCCTGGCTAAATCTTGGTCTCACTCAAGTTGCTCTAGGGAAGGACGATATTGCTGAAGATACTCTTCGGACAGCAGTCAAACTGTTACCAGATTCCGCTGATGCTTGGGTTAATCTTGGCAAACTCCTAGGAAGTAGAGGTAAGAATCAAGAAGCAGAAAAACCCTTCAGGATGGCAATTGAACTTAATCCCAAATATGAAGAAGCATGGACAGGATTAGGAGTTGTTCTGCGTGAACAAGGAAAACATGAGGAAGCTGTTCAAGCATTTACCAAAGCACGTAATCTCACAAATCGATAAGATACTGTAGCATTTGAGGTCTGAATCTTCTAGTATAAAACTGATAGGAAAATAAGGAGGATTATTATTTCAGAGAATAATTCCTTTCCA
>JAEORG010000061.1 GCA_016841005.1 Candidatus Thorarchaeota archaeon
ATGTACATAAAAAATGGGATAAAGAAACGGTTTACCGTTCTTTTGGACAGACTCCAGAGATGATCAAATTCTTTGTTTCAAAGCTTGGAGTTGAATATCCCTGGGATAAATACGCTCAGGTCACTGCTGCTAACTTTGTTATTGGTGGAATGGAAAATGTTAGTGCTACGACGCAGACAGATGCAACGCTTCATGATGAAAGGACACACAGGGACTTTAGATCAGAGGGTCTGGTATCTCATGAGCTGGCTCACATGTGGGGAGGCGATCTTGTAACATGTCGAACCTGGAGCCATGGTTGGCTCAATGAAGGATGGGCTACTCAGATGCAGAACGAGTGGAACCGTCATGAGAAAGGATACGAGGAGTATCTGTATGATCAGTATGGGAAGCAGATGTCTTATTTTGATGAAGACAAAAATCGCTATCGTAGGCCCATCGTACAGAATGAGTGGGAACGAGGCTCTGATGTTTTTGATGCTCATCTCTACCCTGGTGCGGCTTGGAGATACTATATGCTCAAGCACTTAGTTGGCGAGGACCGTTGGTGGAGTATACTTGGTGAGTGGTTGAAAAAGTTCTCATTCAAATCAGTATATACTCATGACCTTGAGAGCCTTTTCACAGACAGAACTGGAGAAGATTATGGTTGGTTCTTCAAACAGTGGTTATACAAGGCAGGATACCCAGAATGCAAGATTAAGATATCACATGATGAGAAACTTGGTCACGTTCTTGTTAAGCTTGAACAGACGCAGAAGACAGATGATGGGATGACCCCAGAAGCATTCAGGTTTCCGCTCACCATTGAGTTCGTTAATGATGATGAAACCAGAACCAGGTACACCGTTCAGGTCACTGAAAGGGTTCACAGCTTCTATTATCCAATCACAACCAAACCAAAACAGGTTGTTATTGATCCAGACTATTCCACCCTAATGGATTGGGATATTGAGAAACCTGAACCAATGTGGATTGATCAATTGCATAATGGAAATAACTCAATACAGAAGATTAAAGCAGCGCAAGCTCTAGGAAAGAAGGCGACACCAAAAGTTGTAGAGGAGCTTGGTCAAGCATTACAAGAAGAAGAGTTCTGGGGAACACAATCTGAGATTGCAAAGGTTCTCGGATCTTTGAAATCGGAGGTTGCTCTTAAGCAGTTACTCAACGCACTATCACTAAAGAGTACAAAAGCAAGAACTGCTGTTGCAACAGCACTTGGTCAATTCTATAAAAATGACAAAGCCTTTGACGCTCTTAGGAGGATGCTAGAAGACAAAGAGAGTTACTTTGTAGTCGCTGCTGCAGCAACATCTATTGGCAAGACACAACACGACAGAGCCTTTGACCAATTGGTTGATTTTCTCAAGACAGCACCTCCCAGTTGGCATGATCTTGTGCAAATAGGTGCATTACAAGGTCTTACAGAAACTGAGAGGGAAGATGTTATTGAAATCGCTAAGGACTATCTCAAGGCTGGAACAAGTGATTGGATACGAAGACACATCCCAACTATTCTAGCGAAGTTAGGAAAGCGATACAAGGAAAAACATCCTGAGATTAGATCGATTCTTGAGAGTTCATTTCTTGACAAGTCGTATCGTGTACAAACATTTTCAATCGATGCAGCTCCTCTCTTTGAAGATTCCACTCTTATTTCAGCTCTATCAAAGATTGCTGAAAGAGAAGCTGAGAG
Organism: Candidatus Thorarchaeota archaeon; assembly: GCA_016841005.1. Next base: position 1,700 of record JAEORG010000061.1, read on the forward strand.
TGGTGTTGTAAGAAGATGTAGAATAGCTATCCGGAAGCTGAGCAAGAAGAAAGAGCCTAAGGAAATTGACTCTCTGCGAAAAAGTATCGAGGAACTCGAGAAAGAAAATAGGAAGCTCAAGGACCGCTTAGACAAAATCGAATCAACCCTCAAGATCGATCATGAAGAATAGGTGATGGAAGGGCGGGGAAGACCCCGCCTCTCACAGCGGCTCAGGGATGTCTGTCCGCTTCCTGCAGTTGTCGGTAACTTCCATCTTTTTTCTAGACTCTGCTTATCTTGCCTAGTTGTCCAAACACGTAAGCAATGTCATCTAATATTATGCGGCCTTTCATGATAAGTATAGGTCGGATGTATTGGTTCCGTCTTACTCCTCCAAGTAGAGTTATTTCTGCACTATTACCATCAGGACTAGTTGCATTAATTCGAAAACCAAACACCAGTTCAGTTCCGTTGAGCCTCTCATTCTGCGGTTTGCCTGCAACACCCAGTCCTTCCTCAAAAGTGTAGACCGTTGAGTTGAGAGAAAAATTACCGCCAAGGACCTCAAGAACGACTCCTCTGTTTCCTCTATGCAATATCCTGAATTCAAGATTCATTTTGGTTAGATAACTAATCTGGAAGTCTTCTCGATCATCGGTCTGAATTCCAGCCCGTCCTCTTGCCTGTATAAGGAATGAGTCCCCGATGCTTGCGCTTGCAGCAGCTGGGGACTCTAGGACCAAAGCTGCGTCGGTGGTGGTGAATGATGGGAACGCAACTAAGAAGATAATGACAATGGCGGAAGTAAGTGTCAATAATTTCTTGGCATGCTTCATATTTGGTTCAGTAAAAGATGTGATTTTTGAATATAAAGTCAAGCTGAACGATTATACTAGATGAATCATACATAGTAAAAACATCCGCGAGAAATTTGAGTTTACATGATGGATTATGTCACAGAATCACCCAAAAGTCATGAATGATTCATCCATTGATAATAAGACCAAAACTGACAAGAATAGGACAGGCGTCACCATATGCAAGACGGACTATTTGCATTGATTAGATTGGATCTAATCTTTGAAATTTTCAGTGGAATAATCGCATTGATTGTGACTATCTATGCTACACGAGCGTACAATCTAACAGGACAAAAGAAACTTTCTGATCTCTCAACTGGATTCCTAGTTCTCTCGGCAGGTATGTTTGGGAGAGTCACAGGAACATTATATTTCGCTATTCAATACGGAGTGGAAGGTCCTTCAAGTACGATAATCCTTTCAATTGTGACGATTGCATATGGGGTGTCCAGAATCATGGCGTATCTTCTTTTTGTGATAGCAACAAGACCCACACGTCACCAAGAGTCTTTGAACAATGAGAACATGACAGGTGTCAGTCTACTACTAGCTGCTGTCTTTGTAGATTCAAATCTGGAGGTCATAGCTATATTTGTTCTCGTTGTTGTTGTTATTCAAGCCATCATTAACTACTTCTCATCACGAAGTAAGTTTGCGTTCTATGTTCTACTTGGATTCTTCCTCATCCTACTTAGTCACATGATGGTGGCTATGACATTCACAAATCCAGGTATGTACC